>NZ_CAWUDP010000101.1:0-34877 GCF_963920835.1 Scytonema sp. PCC 10023 | reverse complement strand
TTTACATCGCGACTGTCTCAATTACAGTCAGGTGTAGAACAACAAAAAGATGTGGCACTGGAAAATTTAGAAAAATCCAGTTCCGAGTTTACAGTTCAAGTTTCGGGATTGCAGTCACAGACGGAACAGCAAAAGAACAAAATTCTGGAAAGTTTGGAGCAATTGCGCTCCGAATTTACATCGCGACTGTCTCAATTACAGTCAGGTGTAGAACAACAAAAAGATGTGGTACTGGAAAACTTAGAAAAATCGAGTTCGGAGTTTACAGTTCAAGTTTCGGGATTGCAGTCTGATACTGATCAACAAAAAGACAAGATTCGTGAAAGCATGGAGCAATTGCGCTTAGAATTTGCATCTCTCCTCTCTCAATTACAAGTTGAAGCTCAACAACAAAAAGAAACAATTATAGAAAATTTGGAGAAATCTGGCACTGAGTTTGCATCTCAATTCTCGGAATTACAGCGGAATGCTCAACAAAGAAAAAATAATATCCTTGATAAACTAGGAAAATTAGAATCAGAATTTGTATCTCAAGTTTCTGAATTGCGCAGGGATGCTCAACAAAGAAAAAATATCATGGTTGAGCAACTGTCTGAAGTTACACCTCCTTCTAGCCCAGAATCTGCTACTCCTAAAGTGGAGGAAAAAATACAGGAGATAGCACAGCAAGCAGAGGTCAAAGAACATACAGAAATTCAGGAACCGACAGTTAATGATTATCTCAAACAAGGAGATGTTCTTTTCTCCCAAAAACAGTATGAAGATGCACTTGCTGCTTATAACCAAGCAGTGAAAATTCAGCCAAAAAATGCTGTTGCTTGGTTGAACCGAGGTATGGTTTTAGGACGGTTGAAACAGTACAAAGAGGCGATCGCCTCCTACGAACAAGCTTTGAAAATCAAGCCAGATTACCATCAAGCCTGGGTTGACTTGGGTGTCGCACTGGGATATATGCGAAGACACAAGGAAGCTTTTGCTTCTTTTAAGAAAGCGACACAAATTAAGCCTGATGATGGAGTTGCATGGTTCAATAGAGGTCTAGCTTTGCAAGAGTTGGAACGATACGAAGACGCAATAGTTTGTTTTGACAAAGCCATTAAACTCAAGCCAGACTCCTACAAAGCTTGGAATAACCGAGGTTACGCCTTAGTTAGGCTAGGACGCGATGACGAAGCGATTGAAAGCTTTGACAAAGCCTTGAGCATGAAACCAGACTACGCCAGTGCTTACTATAATAAAGCCGCCTGTTATGCACTGCAAAGACAGGTTGAGTTAGCGCTGGAAAATCTGCAACGGGCAGTTGAGATTAATCCTAATTATAAAGAAGAGGCGTCAACTGACATAGATTTCGATGAAATTGCTAGGGATAAGCATTTCCGGCAATTTGTTGCTGGGGTGAACATAACAGATAACCCTAATGTCAGGAGCATACAACAGACAAGTAAGAGAATTCGTGAAGCTTAAGCGTGTGAAGTATCAGGAAAGTTAATCAGAACTTAGGACTTATTGCTCTAAGTAGCTAAGCAATATGTCAGGAGAAGTCAATCTCCTGACATAATTGGCGTTGCTGATTTCAAGTATGAATCTAAGTGTAGAGACGTACCATGGTACGTCTCTACAAGGGTTTGGAATCACACGGCATCTTTTTCATACATCGATTCAGCAACGCCACATCATTGACTTGACAGTTGTCCTCAAAGCACAGGTTCGATACCTAACTTGTCTTTTGCATAATACACAATCTCTATGCCGCGATGGTCTGTACTCATCTTTTCAAAGTGCATCCCTAGCTTTTCCATAACCCGAATTGAGCGCTGATAAAGTAATATCTAGGCATATCTTGGCAAGTCTTCAAAAATGCCCATATAATTGAACGTATCCTACATTAGAGGCGAAACACATGGAGGACATTCAATCAGTGACTATCAGCATCGGGGATGCTGCAAAAGAACTAGGCGTTTCTGTGGACACAATTAGGAGATGGTCAGACCAAGGCAAAATTAGATATGAACGCGCACCTAGTGGACATAGACGTTTTTATTTAGCAGACATCAGACGAATTACACCGCGTGACTTGAAGCAACTAGATGACCGGATAACCATTAACTACGCTAGAGTTTCAAGTCATGACCAAAAAGAAGATTTAGTACGCCAAGTTCAAGTATTAGAGGCATTCAGCGCAACTAATGGATGGCAGTTTGAAACGATCCAAGATTTAGGAAGTGGTCTTAACTACCAGAAAAAAGGACTTCAAAAACTTCTTAAGCGCATCATGCAAGGTGATGTTGCAAGATTGGTGCTAACGCACAAAGACAGACTCCTGAGATTTGGTGCGGAGCTAGTCTTTGCAATGTGTGAGGAATTCGAGACAGAGGTGGTAATCATCAACAAGTCAAATGAGGAAGTGCCATTTGAACAAGAATTGGTGCAGGACATGATTGAACTCATCACGGTATTCTCAGCCCGTTTGTACGGTTCTAGAAGTAAGAAAAACAAGAAGTTGATTGATGGTATGACTCAAGTTGTTAATGAGGTGAAGTAAAATGGCAACTCTCACGTATGTTAAAGGATTACCGACTCCGGCAGATGAATTGAATAGTCTAGGACTCACTGAGTTTGAGATGTTCTTGGCTGCCCTGAGTCCGGTATTTCATAAAGCAGCATGTGAGACAGCCAACCATCTTCTCTCTGGTCAGTCATTCAATAAATCCGGCTGGAACACTCATTTACAAACAACTTACGGTATATCTAAGCGTCATGCAAATGGTGTGATAAGTCATGCCCAAGGTGCGGTTGACGCATCTAAGGAACATCGTAAACGTCATGTCAAGACGTTAGAAGGTAAGCTCAAGTCCATCAATTCTTGGATTACAAAATCGGAAAAGAAAATAACCGATTCAACTAAGTTTTACGCTAAAAAGAATTGGCAGAAGTCCAAGACTGGATGTCGATTTCCTTTGTCTTGTTCAGTTCAATATCGTGACACTAACTGGCAGAACCTGCGCTTTCAAATCCACAACAAAAAACGTCGCGCCTACCAGTTGACTAAGCAGATTGAGCATTTAAAAACTGCTGCAATCCAAACAGTTATTCCTAGAAACCAAGCATTTGTAGTTGGCTCCAAAGATGAATCTTTTGGAAACCAGGTTTGTCAGTGGAATGGAGACATCCTCAAGTTTCGTGTTCCTGCTTGCTTGGAATCAAGGTTTGGCAAGTACGTTCAAACCAAACTAGCCAACTTCGACCGCAACATAAACAGGTTGCCTGTTGACGGTTCAAAAACATGGCACTTCTACCGCAAGAATGGGAAATGGAACGTGGCAGTACAATTCACTCCAGCACCTGTTAAGCGCATTTCCAGACATTCCGCTTATGGCTGCATTGGGATTGACATGAATCCTGGTTCAATTGGCTGGGCATACGTTGACGGAGATGGCAACCTCAAAGCACATGGACAAATCCCGCTTCAAATGGGACTACCGTCTGGTAAGCAAGATGCTCAGATTGTCGAAGCCTGCTTGCAACTAGCAACACTGGCTGACACGTTTTCCTGTCCGGTCGTCTGTGAAGAACTGGACTTTTCAACCAAGAAAGAACAGCTTTCGGAACGTGGCAGGGAATACGCTCGAATGCTTTCCGGCTGGGCATATAGTCGTTTTTACGAACTGTTGGAAAGCATTTTGAGCAACAGAGGTATTTACCTCATACAGGTCAATCCTGCTTATACAAGCGTTATCGGCTTAGTCAAATATGCACGTCAATACGGACTGGCGAGCGATCAAGCTGCCGCTATGGCTATTGCCCGACGTGGTATGCGATTAACTGAAAATATTCCAGGCTCCATAACCGCCTATCTTGACGTGAAGTCAGGAAAGCACGTATGGTGCCTGTGGAACCAACTAAATACTCTAATCAAGAAATCTAGCATCAGGCGTCACAGCTTCTATGCTATCTCTAACTGGGAATTTTTGGTCAAGCAATGGTCGGAGCAATCCGTTCAGAGCAAGCCTCGGCGTTAAAGATGATTTCTTTGGAAGATAAACCGCTAACTTCCCTCTACATAGATTTGAGGATTATTGCCCAGATGTGCGTAGATTTTTACAAGCGGTGATGAGGTTGCCGGATTTTTCGCGCCTCCGATCAAACGGGAGTATAACCCGAGAAGTATTGCTATAATCCCTTGTTTCTGAATGAGCAATTACTGAAGAATTTATTCATTTCCCACTTTTCCCACTTTTCCCACTTTTCCCACTTTACCTACTTTATTTAACTTCCCACTTTTCCCACTTTACCTACTTTATTTAACTTCCCACTTTTCCTACTAGCATTGGTATCTTTTTTATAGTATTCATAGAGGATGGCAGTAAAAATTTTATCTTTGTACTGCATCTCCACCTTAGATGAGTTATCAGCATTATTTACTGCAAACTTTTATTTCTTTTCCACATTCTTTGAAAAGTTAAATCATAAATATAGCTTGGCTGACTTAAGAAAAACCATGGAAAGGCTGTATAAAATTTTATACAAGTATTAGTTGAGTATAAAATACGAAAAATCTCAAATTCCAGTAAGTTCCTAGTAGTGAGCAATGCGGCTAGGAGTAGAATTTCTGTTTGCTCAAGCTAGTTTAGACATAAAGATAAAAAATTGGTATAAAAAAGACAAAGTAAAGATAAAGTTTTGAGTTTGGTAAGAGTTTATATGTGTATGAATGTTACAGTAATAATATTGAAATTTGTTTTTAGCAAAAAAAATTACTAAAGAAGTTAAAAACACTTTTGATATGACAAAAACTTCTTTATTATTGACATTTTTATTGAAAAATTAGGTATTTTCATGATCAATGACACGAGTATGCTTACTATAGTAGATGTATTAAGAAGCAGGGCACTATATCAGCAAGATCAGAGAGCTTATACTTTTTTACAAGATGGAGAGAGAGAATCAAGTAGTCTAAGTTATGGAGAATTGGATCGAATTTCAAAGGCGATCGCAGCTCAACTCCAAAGCATGGGAGCAACCGGACAACGAGCTTTACTACTATATCCATCAGGTCTAGAATTCATAGCCGCCTTCTGCGGATGTTTGTATGCAGGAGTTGTTGCTGTTCCTGCTTACCCACCAAGAGCTAATCAGAAGATGTCTCGGCTAGAGGCGATTGTCGCAGATGCCGAAGCTCAAGTAATTCTCACCACTGAAGCTTTATTAACTAATATAAAAAGTCGGGTTGCCCAAAATCCAGAATTAGCTGCATTGCCCTGTTTGGCGACCGACAATATAGACGAAAATCAGGCAGAGTCATGGCAGGAAACCCCCTTGTACGGAAGTAATCTTGCTTTTCTACAGTACACTTCGGGTTCTACAGGAACACCGAAAGGAGTCATGGTGAGCCATGAAAATCTGCTGCATAATGAAAAAATTATCCAGAAGGCATTTGAGCATACTTCGCAATCTAGCGTCGTCGGGTGGTTACCCCTCTTTCATGACATGGGTCTGATTGGGAATATGTTACAGCCTTTGTATGTGGGTATACCGTGTATTCTCATGCCTCCAGAGGCTTTTCTGCAACGCCCGTTGCGTTGGCTCGAAGCTATTTCGCGATATAAAGCTACCACCAGCGGGGGACCCAATTTTGCTTACGATCTATGCGTAAGCAAGATTACTGAGGAACAGCGGGCGAGTCTTGACCTTAGTAGCTGGGTGGTGGCTTTCAGCGGAGCTGAACCAGTCCGTGCAGAGACTATGGCACGGTTTGCAGCAGCTTTTGCTGATTGTGGCTTTCGCCCTGAGGCATTTTACCCATGTTACGGCATGGCAGAAACAACTCTCATTGTTTCTGGTGGTCGTGTCAGCGCCCAGCCAGTCCTACAAAACGTTCAGAAACAAGCACTAGAGCAAAATCGGGTAGTTCCAACCTCAAGAAAGAACGATAATAGTCAAACAGTGGTAGGTTGTGGTCAATGCTTGCCAGAACTAGAAATTGTCATTGCCAATCCGCAGACAATGGAACGCTGTCAGCCGAATGAAGTTGGTGAAATTTGGGTATCTGGACCAAGTGTGACACAAGGCTATTGGAATCGAAAAGAGCAGACTGAGCAAATTTTTCGAGCGCAACTGCAAGACACTAAAGCCGGACCATTCCTGCGGACAGGGGACTTGGGATTTTTGCAAGCTGGGGAATTGTTTATCACCGGTAGACTCAAGGATGTAATTATCATCCGGGGGCGCAACTATTATCCTCAAGATATTGAACTCACCGTAGAACAAAGTCATCCAGCACTGCGTTCCAACTCTGGAGCCGCTTTTTCAGTCGATATTGCTGGAGAAGAAAAGCTAGTCGTTGCCCAAGAGGTAGAGCGGAGTTATCTCAGGAAGCTAAATGCTAACGAAGTGATTGCGTCGATTCGTCGAGCCGTAGCGGAACAGCACGATCTAGAAGTTTATGCAGTGCTGCTGCTAAAGACTGTTAGCCTTCCGAAAACTTCCAGTGGTAAAGTACAGCGCAGTGCTTGTCGGGCTAAGTTTCTAGCTGGAACTTTAGACATAGTGGCAGATTGGAGTCCGAATCCGAAATACAAAACAAATTTCCGGGATCTGGAAACGGAAGTAGAATCGCTGTGGCAACAACTGCAAACAGGCAAATTGCAACCACAGTCTGGGAACAACGATTCTGAAGAGCAAGCATTGAATCAACAGGTATCTCCAAATCAAGAAGCGATCGAAGCCTGGTTAATTTCAAAGATTTCAAAGCAACTTGCTTCTTCTGATGAGATAGATATTCGGCAACCCCTAGTCCAATATGGTCTAAGTTCGTTGGCAGCTGTAGGCCTTTCTGGGGAGTTACAGGAATGGCTAGGACGTGAGCTTTCTCCTACACTCTTGTACGATTACCCCACGATTGAAAGTTTAGCTCAGTATTTAGCGGGATTAGAAACTAGGGTTAATCAACAAAATGCTCACCCTACATCAACGACTGAAGACCAATCATCAACGACTGAAGAAGCGATCGCCATTATTGGAATGGGCTGTCGTTTCCCTGGAGCAAAAGACCCGCAAAGTTTCTGGCAACTGTTGCATGATGGAGTTGATGCTATCTCTGTTGTGAGTTCGTCACGTTGGGAGACGACCGCAGATATCAAGCAAATGCATACCCCATGGGGTGGATTTCTCGAACAAGTGGATCAGTTTGATGCACAGTTTTTCGGCATTGCACCAAGGGAAGCCGAACTGATGGACCCCCAACAACGCCTACTATTAGAAGTCAGTTGGGAGGCGCTGGAGAATGCCGGACAGACACAGCAGTTAGCAGGCAGTCAAACAGGGGTATTCATCGGCATCAGCAACTATGATTATTCTCGATTGGTGTTTAACCATACCCTCGCCACTGATCCATATTCCGGTACTGGTAACGCTTTGAGCATTGCTGCGAATCGTTTGTCCTATGTGCTGGATTTACGAGGACCAAGCTGGGCGGTGGATACAGCTTGCTCTTCATCGCTGGTAGCAGTTCATCAAGCTTGTCAAAGTTTGCAGCAAGGAGAATGCCATCTGGCTTTAGCTGGTGGAGTCAATCTCATCCTCAGCCCTGAAGTGACCATGACCTTTTCCAAGGCAGGAATGATATCGGTTGATGGTCGCTGTAAAACCTTCGACGCCAAAGCTAACGGTTATGTTCGAGGAGAAGGTTGCGGTGTAGTGGTTCTTAAGCGTATCTCTGACGCCGTTAGGGATGGAGATAATATCTTAGCTGTGATCAGAGGCTCGGCAGTTAACCAAGATGGTCGCAGCAATGGACTAACAGCGCCCAATCCACTTTCACAGCAGACAGTGATTAATCATGCTCTTAAAAATGCCAAAGTTCAGCCAGCCGAGATTAGTTATGTAGAAGCACACGGCACTGGAACCTCTCTTGGAGACCCAATCGAGGTGAATTCGCTCAAGAACGTGTTGATGCAAGGGCGATCGCCTGACCAGACCTGTTGGATTGGCTCGGTTAAGACTAACATAGGACATTTGGAAGCTGCGGCTGGAATTGCAAGCTTGATCAAGGTTGTATTGTCTTTGCAGCATAAGGAAATTCCTCCGCACTTGCATCTAGAGCAGATCAATCCGTATATTTCTATAGACGGAACGCCATTGTCAATTCCGACTACGCTGCAGAAATGGTCTACAGGAAACCAGCGTCGGTTGGCTGGAGTCAGTTCGTTTGGGTTTGGGGGTACCAATGCTCATCTAGTCCTAGAGGAGGCATCGACAACAGCGTCGGTAAAAGCTGAAGTAGAGCGTCCCAAACACATATTGACTCTTTCTGCAAAAAGTGAGAAAGCTCTGCAAGAACTGGCACAAAGATATGTAGAAACGTTAGATGCAACGTCTTCACTTGCAGATGTTTGTTACACAGCTAATACTAGGCGAAGCTCCGAATTTGACCACCGCCTTGCCATAGTTGCAGAATCTACCGTGCAGTTGCGAGAACAGCTAGATGCCTTCGCCGCCAAGAGGGATGGTGGACTGATAAGCAGACAGCTACGCAGTCAGAAGCCCCCTCGACTCGCATTTTTATTCACAGGTCAGGGTTCCCAATATGTAGGGATGGGACGAGAACTATACTTGACCCAGCCTACCTTCCGCGCCTCCCTTGATCGTTGCAATGAAATTCTGGGTCCCTATTTAGACAAGCCCCTGCTCAATGTTCTATATCCTGAAGCAGGAGAAACCTCACCAATCGATGCAACTGCCTACACCCAAGTCACCTTATTCGCCCTAGAATATGCGCTCTTCCAGTTATGGAAATCTTGGGGCATAGAACCGACTGTGGTCATGGGTCACAGTGTAGGAGAATATGTTGCTGCAACTGTTGCAGGAGTATTCAGCTTAGAAGATGGCTTAAAGCTCATTGCCGAAAGAGCACGTTTAATGCAAGCCCTGCCCCAAGATGGTGAGATGCTAGCGGTGTTTGCTGATGAGGCAACAGTCACAGCCGCCATACGACCCTATGCTCAACAGGTTTCAATTGCTGCTATTAACGGACCGCAGAGTATAGTTATTTCTGGAGGAAAGCAGGCAGTAGGAAGTGTTGCCGACCTTCTAGAAGCTCAAGAGGTGAAGACGAAAAAGCTGAACGTTTCCCACGCTTTCCACTCGCCTCTAATGGAGCCGATGCTAGCCGATTTTCAACGGATAGCTCGTGAAATCACTTATTCATTACCACGAATAGACTTAATTTCCAATCTCACTGGAAAACTGGCAACCGCACAGATAGCTACCCCTGAATATTGGTGTCATCATATCCGGCAGCCAGTAAGATTTGCTGAAAGCATGGAAACCCTTGCTCAACAAGGTTATGAAGTGTTTGTAGAGTGTGGACCAAAGCCGACTTTGTTGGGAATGGGTCGCCAATGCTTAAAAGAAGGAACGGCAGTTTGGCTACCTAGTCTCCGTCAAGGGCAATCAGAGTGGCAGGAAATACTCCAGAGTTTAGGAGAATTATATGTGCGGGGAGTAAGAGTAGACTGGTCAGGCTTTGACCAGGATTATTCCCGTCGCCTTCTGCAACTACCAACGTATCCGTTTCAGCGAAAGCGCTATTGGGTAGATATTGCTAAAAATGGGCATTTCAAAGCAGATAACTTATCCCAAGAAACGGTTCAGACCCCGATTATGAACCTGATAAGCCTTGGAGATACGCAACAGCTAGTCCAGCATTTAGAAAAGACAGAAGAACTTTCAGAAGATGAGTTGAAAGTACTGCCAAAACTGTTGAAATTATTAGTCAAGCAAAACCAACAGCAGGTTGTGGCAGCATCTATCAAAGATTGGTTCTATGAGATAGAGTGGCAGTCCCTAGCGCGTCAGGTGAGTACTCAAGAGAAGAACGGGTTCCAGAAAGTTGGTAGTTGGCTCATTTTTGCTGACTCTGAGGGTGTAGGAAAAACCCTAGCCGAACTTTTGCACTCACGTGGTCACACCTGTATTTTGGTCTATGCGGAAGATACTTATAAGACAGAAGAAGCAGGAACTTGGAGCATTAACCCTTCCAACCCAGCAGACTTTGAGCGCTTATTCCAAGAGGTTTTAGGAACTCTAAATCTGCCTTTACAAGGAGTTGTCCACCTATGGAGTTTAGAGGCAGAATTGGCTTCAAAGCTGACAATTTCTTCTCTAGAACAAACTCAAACTTTCGGTGTTGGTAGTCTGCTATACTTAATTAAGTGGCTGGGACACAATCTTCCCAATCACCAATCACCAATCACCAATCACCAATCTCTCCCTCGGTTGTGGTTAGTGACGCGGGGTGCAGTATCGGTTGGTTCAGAACTGCCTGGAATAGCTCAAGCTTCTCTATGGGGAATGGGCAAAGTGGTGGCGCTGGAACATCCCGAATTATGGGGAGGAATGCTTGATTTAGCGCCACATGCTGTAGATAAGTTACATACAACGCCTCAACATGACGAAGCGACAAAGCTGTTAGCAGAAATTGAGGATTCTTTTGGGGAAGACCATCTCGCTTTTCGCAATGGAAATCGGTATGTTGCCCGCTTAGTACGCAAGCAACTGCCAGAATCTAAAAAAGTGGTTCTCCGGTTGGATGGTACTTATCTAATTACTGGTGGTCTGGGTGCATTGGGACTTTCGGTTGCCCAGTGGATGGTGGAACGGGGTGCTAAACAACTGGTGCTCATTGGGCGTCGCATCGCTTCAAATGAGGCACAGGAAACTTTGAGGCAACTGGAACAAAAAGGAGCCAAGATTCTAGTTGTTCAGGCAGATGTGTCAGAACGGGAAGATGTGAGCAGGCTGCTAGAGGAGGTGAAAAACTCCATGCCTCTCCTGCGCGGTATCGTCCATGCTGCTGGGGTGTTGCAGGATGGAATGCTGCTGGGGCAAACTTGGGAAAGTTTTCATCGGGTGATGGCTCCCAAAGTGCAAGGAGCATGGAATTTGCACACCTTGACCCAGAATTTAGAGCTTGACTTTTTCGTCTGTTTCTCATCTGTATCGGCATTACTCGGCTCGCCCGGACAAGGGAACTATGCGGCGGCGAATCACTTCCTTGATGTGTTAGCTCATTATCGTCACGGACTCGGACTGCCTGCTTTAAGTGTAAATTGGGGACCGTGGACTGGTGGTGGTATGGCAGTAGAGGAATCCCAGACACGGTTGAGCCGGATGGGTATACAAGGATTGCAGCCAGAGCAAGCGATCGCTGCTTTGGAATCCTTGCTAGCAGCAAACTGTGTTCAGACAACCGTGGCTAATGTAGATTGGAGTTTGTTCAAAGAGCTTTATGAAGCTCGGGGTAAGCGGTCACTGTTAGAACTGCTTGCGGAACAACCACACGAAGCGCAACTTCCTCAGCAGTCGGTGCAACAATCAGAAATTTTACAACGGTTGCAAGCGGTAGCGCCAAGCGAACGCATATCCTTATTGATTGCTTACATTCAAGGTGAAGTTGCCAAAGTACTGGGGCTTGAGCCATCGAACTTGCCAGACCCGCAGCAAGGTTTTTTTGACATGGGTATGGACTCTCTGATGGCAGCTGAGTTTAAGAACCGTTTAGAAGTCAATTTTGAAACTTCTGTCCCAGTAACTTTAATGTTTGACTTTCCGACAATTAAAGACCTTGCCTGGTATATAGCCAAGGAGGTCATGGGTTGGGAATTACCTGCTACAGGTGAAACCGAGTTGCCCAAAGGAGAAGACGAATTAACCGAAGCTTTGTCAGAGGTAGAACAACTTTCTGAAGATGGAGTAGAAGCGTCTCTTGTGGAGGAACTCGCAAAACTAGAAACTTTTTTGAGGAAAAATTGAAATAAATGAGTAATTTTTCTGAAAGGGTAGACCAACTATCATCATCACAACGGATGCTTCTTGCCTTAAAAGAAGCGCGAGCCAAACTTGAGGCGCTTGAGAGTTCAAAGACAGAGCCAATCGCTATCATTGGCGATGGTTGCCGTTTTCCCGGGGGAGCTAATGACCCAGATGCGTTTTGGAGAATTCTGCGCGATGGCGTAGATGCGATCGCAGAAGTTCCTAATGACCGCTGGAATATTGATGCCTACTATGACCCAAACCCAGATAGCCCAGGGAAAATGTACACCCGTTGGGGTGGATTTTTGCAGCAGGTAGACCAGTTTGACCCCCAGTTCTTTGGGATTTCCCCTCGGGAAGCGGCAAGCATGGACCCCCAGCAGCGGTTACTGTTAGAAGTAGGCTGGGAAGCTTTGGAGAGGGCTGGAATTGCACCAAATCATCTAGCTGGTAGCCGCACTGGCGTTTTCGTGGGAATTGGGCAAAATGATTATTCACAATTGCAACTGAACTCTGGTGACCCTACACGCATCAACGCCTATGACGGCACAGGTAATGGCTTTTGCTTTGTAGCTGGTCGGTTGTCCTATGTTCTGGGGCTACAAGGTCCCAATATGGCAATAGATACGGCTTGCTCTTCTTCGTTAGTGGCGATCCATCAGGCGTGTCAGAGTTTGCGTACAGGAGAGTGTGATTTAGCACTCGCTGGCGGTGTACATCTGATTCTGTCACCAGAAGTCACCATTTTTCTATCCAAAACCCAAGCCCTGTCGCCAGATGGACGCTGCCACACCTTCGATGCCGCCGCCAATGGTTTTGCACGTGGCGAGGGATGCGGGGTTTTAGTTCTCAAGCGCCTCTCGGATGCTGTGGCAAATCGAGATAATATCCTAGCTGTAATTCGGGGTTCGGCAATTAACCACGATGGTCGCAGCAGTGGTTTGACGGTTCCCAATGGTTCAGCTCAGCAAGCGCTGATTCGCACCACTCTGGCAAATGCTAAGGTAGATCCTGCCTCTGTGAACTATGTGGAGGTTCATGGCACAGGAACGTCTTTGGGAGACCCGATTGAAGTCACAGCTTTAGGAGCCGTGTTGTGTGAGGGGCGATCAAAAGAAAATCCCTTGATAATTGGTTCAGTGAAGACCAACATTGGTCACTTGGAAGCAGCAGCAGGAGTAGCGGGTTTAATCAAGGTGATGCATTCTCTCCAACACAAGGAGATTCCACCTCATCTGCACTTTCAACAACCCAATCCCAACATCAACTGGGATAAACTACCAGTGGTGGTGCCAACGTCACTGATGCCTTGGTCTACTTCTGAGCAAGGACAAGGGCATACAGAGGAAAGCCGACGCCGCGCGGCAGTCAGTTCCTTTGGTATGAGCGGCACCAACGCCCATATTGTTTTGGAAGAGCCACCGATATTAGAGCCAACAGAAGCTGAAGTGGAACGCCCCCTGCATCTGCTCACCCTATCAGCTAAAACGGAAGAGGCGCTCAAGCAGTTAGCTGCTCGCTATGAAAATCACTTAGCTAGTCATCCACCCTTAGATATAAAAGATATCTGCTTTACTGCCAATACGGGTCGTTCTCAGTTAACCCATCGGTTGAGTGTAGTTGCCTCCTCATCCGCACAAGTGCGTGAAAAGCTCGTAGATTTCTTAGCCGGACAGGAACCCGCAGGGGTATCCAAGGGGCAGGGCAGCAGTTTGCCCAAGGTAGCCTTCCTATTCACAGGTCAGGGGTCTCAGTATATAGGTATGGGACGCCAACTCTACGAAACTCAACCCACTTTCCGCGCCTCCCTCGACCGCTGCGATGAAATTCTACGCCCCTATCTTAAAACACCTTTGCTATCAGTCCTTTATCCTGAAGCTGGGGAAACCTCACCTCTAAATGAGACTGCTTATACCCAACCCGCTCTATTCGCCTTAGAATATGCCTTGGCGCAGCTTTGGATATCTTGGGGTATCAAACCGACTGCTGTGATGGGTCATAGTGTAGGTGAATATGTCGCTGCTTGTGTGGCGGGAGTTTTTAGCCTGGAAGATGGGTTAAAGCTCATTAGTGAACGTGCCCGCTTGATGCAGAGCCTGCCGCAAGACGGAGAGATGGTGGCAGTATTTGCTGATATTGCAGCAATCCGTGCTATTACTGAAATCGATGAGCAAAAATTAGCAATTGCTGCTTTCAATGGACCTCGAAACACGGTGATTTCTGGCGAAGCACTCTCAGTCCAAGCAGTTTGTGCTGACCTAGAGGCAGCAGGAATAAAGACCAAAAAGTTACAAACCTCCCACGCCTTCCACTCACCGCTGATGGAGCCGATACTGGCTGAATTCCGTGAGGTGGCTGATAAGGTGACCTATGCGGCTCCTCAATTGACCATCATCTCCAACCTCACAGGAGTTCCACTGACACTAGAGGAGATATCGCCTGATTACTGGTGTCGCCATTTGCGCTCTAGCGTACAATTTGCCAAAAGTCTCAACACACTTCATGCGAGTGGATACGAGGTGTTTGTGGAGATAGGACCAAAACCAACATTGTTGGGGATGGGGCGTAACTGCTTAAGCGAAGAAGTGGGAGTGTGGTTGCCTTCTTTGCGTTCTGGACACGAAGATTGGCGGGTATTACTCCAAAGTTTCGGAGAACTATACGTGCGTGGAGCAGACGTAGATTGGTTTGCTTTTGACCGGGATTACCAGCGTCGGCGTGTGATATTGCCCACCTATCCCTTCCAACGACAGCGCTATTGGGTGGATATCCCCGAAAACGAGCATTCACAAGCAGGGAACTTATTCCAAGAAAAGATTCAAAGTCCGATCATGAAACTCTTGAGCCAAGGAGATACTCAAGAGCTAGTCCAAAATTTAGAAAAGGCAGGAAAACTTTCAGAAGATGAGTTAAAACTACTGCCAAAGCTATTGGAACTGTTAATCAAACAAGATCAACAGTTGTTAACAGCAGCATCCATCAAAGATTGGCTCTATGAGGTAGAGTGGCAGCAGCAGCCGCGTCATGTAGAGACCCGCCATCCGAGAGTTCTACAGAAGAACGGGATTCACAAAGCTGGTACTTGGCTAATTTTTGCTGACTTGGAAGGTGTGGGACAAACCCTAGCCAAACTTTTGCAATCACGGGGTCACACGTGTATTTTAGTTTATCCGGGGAATACCTGTAATATCAAAGATGTCGGAACTTGGACTATCAACCCTTCTAGGCCAGTAGATTTTGAATTTCTGTTCCAAAAAGCTTTAGGAATGGAGCGACCTTTACAGGGAATTGTCCACCTGTGGAGTTTAGAGGCGGAATTGGCTTCATATCTGACAATCTCCTCTTTAGAACAGGCTCAGACCTTCGGTGTTGGGAGCGTGCTGCATTTGCTGCAAGCCCTAATAAAGAAACTGGGGACACAGAAGAACGCGGAGAGTTTCGCCGCGTCTCCCCTACCTCAGTTGTGGTTAGTGACACGGGGAGCGGTGCCAGTTGATTCAGAGGTTCCTGGGGTGGCACAAGCTCCTCTATGGGGATTAGGCAAAGTAGTGGCGCTGGAACACCCGGAATTGTGGGGCGGAATGCTCGATTTAGCTCCGGAATACACTGGTGATGAAGCAACAGAGCTGTTAGTAGAAATAGAGAATTCTCTTGGGGAAGACCATCTTGCCTTTCGCAACGGCAATCGGTATGTTGGTCGTTTAGTGCCCAAGCAACTGTCAGAATCCAAGCAAATGGCGCTCCGTTCAGATGGCACTTACCTAATTACTGGGGGTTTGGGTGCTTTGGGACTTTTGGTAGCCCGGTGGATGGTGTCCCAAGGGGCGAGACAATTGGTACTTACTGGGCGCAGCGCTGTTTCAGATGAAGCGCAGTCAACCCTGAGCGAACTGGAACAACTTGGAGCCAAGATTTTAGTCCAAAAGGCAGATGTATCTAATCAAGGGGATATGGTAGGTGTGTTTGAGGCAATTCAGGCATCAATGCCACCCCTGCGAGGGATTGTTCATGCTGCTGGTGTTTCTGGTTACGAAGTTATCAAGGACATGCAGCCTGACACTCTTGAGTCTGTGCTACGCCCTAAGGTGATGGGAACATGGATTCTGCATCAACTGACACAGAAAATAGAACTAGACTTTTTCGTGAACTTCTCCTCAATTGCATCAGTGTGGGGGTCCAAGGGACAAGCGCACTATGCCGCAGCGAACCACTTCCTCGATGTGTTGGCTCATTATCGTCAAGGACTGGGATTAAAAGCCTTAAGTGTGAATTGGGGACCGTGGGCTGGCGGTGGTATGGCAGTAGAGGAATTCCAAACGTGGATGTCCCGAATGGGCGTGGAAGGATTACAGCCGGAGAATGCGATCGCTGCTTTAGGATACCTGATGGCAGCAGACTGTGTCCAGACAACCGTGGCTAATATCGATTGGAGTTTATTCAAAGAGGTATATGAAGCAAGAGGAAAACGGTCACTCCTAGAACAGGTTGAGGGGCAACCAGAGAAAGCACAACTTCCTCAGTCGTCAGTGCAACGGTCTAATATTTTACCACGATTATTGCAGGCTGAAAGTGGCGATCGCTTGGATCTCTTGGTAGCCTACCTGCAAAAGCAGATAATGAAGGTGTTGGGGTTTGACGAATCGTTAATTTTCAATCCGCACCAGGGCTTGCTGGAATTAGGTCTTGATTCTTTGATGGCTGTTCAACTCAAAAATGCGATCGCAACTGACCTTGAGGTGAATGTGTCTGTAGAAAAGTTCATCAGTGGCTCCAGCATTATGCAACTGGCAGAGCTATTACTTGAGGAATTAGCCATAGTCAGCACAATACCATCGGTACGCCCATTTTCCTCCTTAGAAGATGATTTTGAGGTAATCAAACTACCAATAGAAGTCTACTCTACCTCCTATGCATTTGCATCAGCAGCTACATCAAGCGAAGACACTTGGATAGAGGGTGAGCTATGAATTTAGTTGAGTTTTTGCAAGAACTTTCCGCAAAGAATGTAGAACTGTGGGTTGAGGGCGGCAAACTGCGCTATCGAGGTCCTCAAGATGTACTGACTCCAGCATTATTAAAAGACATTAAGCAATATAAGGAAAAAATTATACTGCTGCTGCAAAAGCGTGCCGACACTGCTCAAACCATTCCTCTGTCTCCTGTGGAACGGAATGGACATATACCGTTGTCATTTGCCCAACAACGTATGTGGTTTCTACAGCAGTTAGAACCTGAAAGTGGGTTTTACAACCTCCCGGCGGCTATGCGTTTTGAGGGTCAGATTAACCAAGCTGCCCTTGAGTACAGTATCAATCACATCATCACTCGCCACGAAACCTTACGCACCAACTTTCTTCAGGTAGATGGACAACCCTTTCAAGTCATCCACCCTGCCCGTTCCTTGACACTGACTATTGTGGATTTGCGTTCGCGTAGCGTGTCCGTACGCGCAGCGTCTCCGACAGGAGAAAGATGTTCGCTAGCTGAAAGTGAACTAGAAAGTTATTGCCAGCAACTAGCAATAAAAGAAACCCAACGCCCGTTTGACCTGGCAACTGATCCATTAGTGCGGGCTAGTTTGTTCAAGCTGACAGAGACAGAACACGTCCTGCTACTGGTGATGCACCACATTGTATCAGATGGGTGGTCAATGGGCATACTTATCCGGGAGGTAGCAGCAGTCTATCAAGCTGTGTGCAGTCAAAAGCCAATCTCGCTGCCAGAATTACCGATTCAGTACGCTGACTTTGCTCATTGGCAGCAGCAGTGGTTGCAGGGGGAGGTGCTGACAAAGCAGGTGGGATACTGGAAAGAACAACTCGCGGGTATTCCAGCTTTGTTGGAACTGCCCACCGACCGACCGCGACCAGCGATTCAAACTTACGGGGGAGCAACTGAGAAATTCACGCTCTCGAAAGAACTAAGCAAGGCGCTGAAGGACTTTAGTCAGCGACAGGGAGTGACGCTGTTCATGACGCTGTTAGCAGCGTTTCAAACATTACTATATCGCTACAGTGGTCAGACTGACATTTGTGTGGGTACACCAATTGGCAACCGCAATGGCACGTACTTGGAGGGGTTAATTGGGTTATTCCTCAACACTTTAGTGCTGCGTAGTAATTTGTCTGATAACCCCAGTTTTAGCGATTTACTGTCGCAAGTGCGGAAAGTAGCACTTGATGCTTACGCCCATCAAGACCTGCCGTTTGAGCAGTTGGTCGAGCAATTGCAGCCAGAGCGTTCTTTAAGCTATACACCACTGTTCCAAGTGATGTTTGTGCTTCTAATTGCACCGATGGAAGTGTTGCAGCTTCCCGACTTAACGCTGTCGACCTTGCCAATCGAAAGCTCTACAGCCAAGTTTGATTTGACTTTATCGCTAGAGAACACAAGCGCTGGATTGATGGGGGTTATCGAATACAATACAGACTTGTTTGACGCCGCCACCATTGCGCGGATGGTACGACATTATCAAACTGTACTAGAAGCAGTCGTTGCCAATCCCCGTCAGAAGCTATCAGAACTACCACTGCTGTGTGCTAGTGAACAACATCAGATATTGGTGGAATGGAACTCGACCCAAGCTGTTTACCCGAAACAATTGTGTCTGCATGAGTTATTTGAGCAACAGGTGCAGAAAACACCCGATGCAGTGGCAGTTGTGTTTGATTCTCAACAACTAACCTACAGTAACTTGAATGCCAAAGCCAACCAACTGGCACATCACCTTGTTTCATTGGGTGTCGGACCGGAAGTGTTAGTTGCCATTTGTGCAGAACGCTCAACTGATATGTTAGTGGGACTGCTGGCAATCCTGAAGGCAGGTGGCGCATATGTACCCCTCGACCCGATTTATCCACCAGAGCGATTGGCGTACATTTTGGAAGACTCCTGTGCCTGTGTACTGCTCACTCAACAGGCGGTGGCGGACAAACTGCCCGACTTCAGGGGGCGCGTTGTTTACTTAGACAAAGATTGGCCGAACTGGCAAAGTTCATCCAACCCCAACAGCAATGTCTGTGCCGAGAACCTAGCTTATGCCATCTACACAAGCGGCTCCACCGGACGACCCAAAGGAGTACAAATTTGCCATCGCGCCGTGGTGAATTTCTTAAGCTCAATGTCCGCTCAACCAGGGATAGTATCATCAGATGTGCTGGTGGCAGTGACAACCATCACCTTTGACATTGCCGCGTTGGAGTTGTTCCTACCATTGAGCACAGGCGCACGCCTCGTCCTCACCCCGGATCTGATTGCTGATGGTGGTCAAAGCACTGCAGCGTTGGCGACATCAAGCGCTACAATCATGCAAGGCACACCAGCCACCTGGCGAACCCTCATGCAAGTCGGCTTCGTTGGCAATCCACAATTGAAAATACTGTGTGGTGGTGAAGCTCTCGATCGCGAACTGGCAGGACAATTACTTGAGCGTGCAGGTAGCCTGTGGAATATGTACGGTCCGACTGAGACCACCATTTGGTCAGCCGTATCTCAAGTACAGGCAGGTTCAGAGGTGTCGATTGGTCAGGCGATCGCCAACACCCAATTTTACATCCTCGATACCAATTTACAACCAGTACCTATGGGTGTGCCAGGGGAATTGTACATTGGTGGTGATGGCTTGGCGCGTGGTTATCTCAACCGACCGGAGTTGACTGCAGAAAAATTCATTCCCAACCCGTTTGGCGATCCAGGCAGTCGCTTGTACAAAACTGGGGATTTAGTCCGCTACAAAACAGATGGCAACATCGAGTATATCGGACGCATTGACCACCAGGTGAAGGTGCGTGGCTTCCGCATTGAATTAGCCGAAATTGAGGCATTACTCAGCCAACACCCAACTGTGCAACAAGCCGTTGTCATTGCCAAAGAGATTGCAGGCGACAAGCGCTTAGTTGCCTACTTGATACCCCAGGCTGAGGCAACACCAGCGATGAGTGAGTTGCGCTCGTTCCTCAAACAGCAACTGCCTGAGTACATGGTGCCATCTTATTTTGTGGTGCTTAATGCCCTACCACTCACACCCAATGGCAAAGTTGACCGCAAAGCCCTGCCAGATCCGGATCAAACTCGACCAGAAGCCCAAACATACGTTGCACCCCGAAACGAGGTTGAGCGACTTTTGACTACTGTTTGGCAAGAGGTGCTGAATCTGGAAAAGGTGGGTGTCAACGACAATTTCTTTGAACTCGGCGGTCATTCGCTCCTGATCGTCCAAGTTCATAGCAAACTCAATCAAAAGTTACTTGGAATCAACAGAGATATCTCAGTAGTTGACTTGTTTAAATATCCAACTATAAGTACTTTGGCACAATATCTCGGACAAGAACAGGATGTGGCAGCACCTGCTAGGCAGAAAATCAATGACCGCGCCAGCAAGCAAATACAAGCTCTTAAACGACAACCATTTATTAAACAAAGGAAGAAGACTAATGGATAACTGGGAAACACACGATGGTTTGGATGCGATCGCGATCGCGATCATCGGCATGGCTGGTCGTTTTCCAGGAGCCAAGAATGTTAATGAGTTTTGGCAGAATCTGCGCGACGGTGTTGAGTCCATTTCATTAATTGGTGAACAAGAGGAGATACTATGAAAACTATTGAAGAGTTTTTGTCTTACCTCTGCACTTTAGATGTAAAGCTGTGGGTGGATGGTGTTAACGGAGTTCCGACCCAGGAGGCACGTCTGCGGTGTACTGCCCCCGAGGGAATACTGACACCGTCTCTGCGTGTTCAGTTGCAAGAGCGCAAAGCAGAAATCCTCGCGTTTCTGCAAAAGGCGAATCATAGCTCAAATTCCACTCTAGCTCAGATTCTGCCCGTTTCACGCTCTGGAAAGCTACCTCTGTCGTTTGCCCAACAACGTTTATGGTTTCTACAGCAGTTAGAACCCGAGAGTGGCTTTTACAACATTCATGTGCAAGTGCGCTTTGAAGGTCAGCTCAAAGTCGCTGCCCTTGAGTACAGTCTCAATCACATCATCAGCCGCCACGAAGTCCTACGCACCAACTTTGTAGCAGTAGATGGACAACCGATGCAAGTGATTGCCGACAGCGTGAAGATAACACTGGCACTCGTAGACTTGCAACACCTAGAGCCAATACAGCGAGAAAGCACCTGCCGACAATTGATCCTTAAAGAAGCAGCGCAACCGTTTGACCTGGCAACTGACCCATTAGTGCGGGCGAGTTTGTTCAAGCTGACAGAAACAGAACACGTCCTGCTGCTAATGATGCACCACATGGTTTCAGATTGGTGGTCAATGGGCGTATTGGTAAACGAGTTAGCAGCAATCTACAAAGCTGTGTATAATAGTGTACAAATTGCTTTGCCAGAATTACCGATTCAGTACGCTGACTTTGCTCATTGGCAGCAGCAGTGGTTGCAGGGGGAGGTGCTGAAAAAGCAGGTGGGATACTGGAAGGAACAACTCGCTCTTTCCCCAGCTTTGTTGGAACTGCCAACAGATCGACCGCGACCAGCGATTCAAACTTACGGGGGAGCAACTGAGAAATTCAAACTTTCCCAGGAGCTATGTGACGCGCTGGCTGCCTTGAGTCAGCGACAAGGAGTAACGCTGTTTATGACCCTGTTAGCAGCGTTTCAAACATTGCTGTATCGCTACACCAACCAGACTGACATCTGTGTGGGTACACCGATCGCTAACCGCAATCGCGCCGAAACAGAGGGGTTATTCGGGTTATTCCTCAACACTTTAGTGCTACGCAGCAATTTATCTGGCAATCCCAGTTTTCTTGATTTACTCTCACAAGTGCGGGAAGTTGCCCTTGGTGCTTATGCCCATCAAGACCTGCCGTTTGAGCAGTTAGTCGAGCAATTGCAGCCAGAGCGTTCTTTAAGCCACACACCGCTGTTCCAAGTGATGTTTGTGCTGCATAATACACCGATGGAAGTGTTGCAGCTTCCCAACTTAACGCTCTCTCCATTGGAACTTGAAAGCTCAACTGCCAAGTATGATTTGACCCTAACGTTAAAGAACACCGCCCAAGGATTCAGTGAGGACACAGCCGTTGGATTGAGCGGGTTTCTTGATTACAATACTGATTTGTTTGACGCCGCCACCATTGCGCGGATGGTACAACACTATCAAACTCTACTGGAAGCAGTTGTTGCCAATCCCCATCAAAAGGTATCAGAACTACCACTGCTGTGTGCTAATGAACGACATCAGATGCTGGTGGAGTGGAACAACACCTCAGCCGACTACCCCAAACAATTGTGTCTGCATCAGTTGTTTGAGCAACAGGTCGAGAAAACACCCCACGCTGTGGCAGCGGTGTTTGATTCGGAAGAACTAACCTACAGTCAGTTAAACGCCAAAGCCAACCAACTGGCACATCACCTAGTTGAATTGGGTGTGGGACCTGAAGTGTTGGTTGCCATTTGTGCAGAACGCTCAATACAGATGTTAGTGGGACTGCTGGCAATCCTGAAGGCGGGTGGTGCATATGTACCCCTCGACCCGATCTACCCACCGGAGCGATTGGCGTACATTTTAGAAGATTCGTGTGCGTCTGTGCTGCTCACACAACAACACCTAGTGGACAAACTGCCGGATGTACATGGGCGTGTTGTTTACTTAGACACAGATTTGCCTGTATCCCAAAGTTCATCCAACCCCAACAGCAATGTCTGTGCCGAGAATCTGGCTTATGCCATCTACACAAGTGGCTCCACCGGACGACCCAAAGGAGTACAAATTCGTCACCAGGCTGTGGTGAATTTCTTAAGCTCAATGTCCGCTCAACCGGGGATAGTATCATCAGATGTGCTGGTGGCAGTGACGACCATCACCTTTGACATTGCCGCGTTGGAGTTGTTCCTGCCGTTAAGCACAGGCGCACGCCTCGTCCTTACTCCCGATCTGATTGCCGATGGTGGTCAAAGCACTGCAGCCTTAGCGACATCAAGCGCCACAATCATGCAAGGCACACCTGCTACTTGGCGAACACTGATGCAAGTCGGCTTCGTTGGCAATCCACAATTGAAAATACTCTGTGGTGGTGAAGCTCTCTCGCGGGAACTTGCAACTCAATTACTTGAGCGTGCACGAACCTTATGGAATATGTACGGTCCGACTGAGACCACCATTTGGTCCGCCGTATCTCAAGTGCAGGCAGGTTCAGAGGTGTCGATTGGTCAGGCGATCGCCAACACCCAATTTTACATCCTCGATACCAATTTACAACCAGTACCAGTGGGTGTGGCAGGTGAATTGCACATTGGTGGTGATGGCTTGGCGCGGGGTTACCTCAACCGCCCAGAGTTGACCGCAGAAAAATTCATTCCCAACCCGTTTGGCGATCCAGGCAGTCGCTTGTACAAAACTGGAGATTTAGTCCGCTATCTTAGTAATGGCAACATCGAGTATATCGGACGCATTGACCACCAGGTGAAGGTGCGTGGCTTCCGCATTGAATTGCCCGAAATTGAGGCATTACTCAGCCAACACCCAACTGTGCAACAAGCCGTTGTCATTGCCAAAGAGATTGCAGGCGACAAGCGCTTAGTTGCCTACTTGGTACCCCAGACTGAGGCAACACCAGCGATGAGTGAGTTGCGCTCGTTCCTCAAACAGCAACTGCCTGAGTACATGGTGCCATCTTATTTTGTGGTGCTTGATCGGCTACCACTCACACCCAATGGCAAAGTTGACCGCAAAGCACTACCAGATCCGGAGCAAACTCGACTAGAGACCGAAGCATACGTTGCACCCCGAAACGAGATCGAGCGACTTTTGACTATTGTTTGGCAAGAGGTGCTGAATCTGGAGAAGGTGGGTGTCAACGACAATTTCTTTGAACTCGGCGGTCATTCACTTCTCGTCATCCAAGTTCATAGCAAGTTGAATAATAATAAGTTACTTGGAATCAACCGAGATATCTCAGTAGTTGACTTGTTTAAATATCCAACTATAAGTACTTTGGCACAATATCTCGGACAAGAACAGGATGTGGCAGCACCTGCTAGGCAGAAAATTAATGACCGTGCCAGCAAGCGCATAGAAGCTCTTAAACGACAACCACTTATTAAACAAAAGAAGAAAACCAATGGATAACTGGGAAACACACGATGGTTTGGATGCGATCGCCATCATCGGCATGGCGGGTCGTTTTCCAGGAGCGAAGAATATTAATGAGTTTTGGCAGAATCTGCGCGACGGTGTTGAGTCCATTTCATTTTTCACTGATGAGGAATTAGAGGCTTCAGGCATAGATCCAGCATTACTGAATCACCAAAACTACGTCAAAGCAAATGGTTGGTTGGAAGACGTAGAGATGTTTGACCCGTCATTCTTCGGGTTTACACCTAAAGAAGCTGAAATTATGGACCCCCAACACCGCCTGTTTTTGGAGTGTGCTTGGGAGGTTCTGGAAAATGCTGGTTATGACTCTGAAGCATACGATGGTCAGATTGGTGTTTATGCTGGTGCTGGTCTGAATGCCTACTTACTCTATAACCTAATCTCAAACCGCGACCAAATCGAATCAGTAGGCACCTATCAAACTTTTATTAGCAATGATAAAGATTTTGTACCTACGCGAGTTTCTTACAAGCTCAACCTAAAAGGACCGAGTCTTAATGTTAGCACTGCCTGCTCTACATCATTAGTGGCTGTGCAAATGGGATGCCAGAGCTTGCTGAATTACCAGTGTGATATGGTAATAGCTGGTGGCGTTTCCATCGGCATAACACAAAAAACAGGTTATTTGTATCAAGAAGGCATGATTCTTTCTCCCGATGGACACTGCCGAGCTTTTGATGCCCAATCTCGCGGAACTATTGGTGGCAACGGTGTAGGAACCGTCCTTCTGAAGCGTCTATCGGATGCCATTGCTGATGGAGACTACATCCATGCAGTAATAAAAGGTTCAGCTATTAACAACGACGGTTCGTTAAAAGTTGGTTACACTGCTCCTAGTGTGGAAGGTCAAGCAGCAGTGATTGCAGAGGCTCAAGCCATAGCTGGCATTGATGTCGAAACAATCACTTATATAGAAGCACACGGAACCGGAACAGTTCTGGGAGACCCGATTGAAATCGCCGCGCTAACACAAGCTTTTCGTGGCACAACCGACAAAAAGGGCTTTTGTGCGATCGGTGCAGTGAAAACAAATATTGGACATTTAGATACAGCTGCTGGTGTAGCGGGTCTAATCAAAACAGTCCTAGCGCTTAAACACAAGTTGTTGCCACCGAGCCTACATTTTGAAAAGCCCAATCCCAAGATTGATTTTGCTAATAGTCCCTTTTATGTCAACACAACTCTAAGCGAATGGAAAACCGACGGAACTAAACGCCGAGCTGGGGTCAGTTCTTTTGGCATTGGGGGTACTAATGCCCATGTCATCCTAGAAGAAGCGCCTACTATTGAGTCTTCTGGAAAATCTAGACCTTGGCAGTTGCTGGTTCTCTCAGCGAAAACTGACTCTGCACTTGATACTGCAACTGCAAATCTGGCGGAACACTTAAAGGAGCATCCTGAAATTAACCTCGCTGATGTTGCTTACACGCAAAGCATTGGTCGCCGTGCTTTCGAGCATCGACGGATCGTGGTTTGCCAAGATATTAACGAGGCGGCGAGCGTACTCAATCCCCTGGATCCAAAACAAGTTTTTACAAGCTTCATAGAACCCAAGGCGCGACCTGTGGTGTTTATGTTTTCAGGGCAGGGAGCGCAGTACGTTAATATGGCTCTAGAACTTTACCAGACAGAGCCGACATTTCGCGAGCAGGTGGATATTTGCTCAGAACTCCTCAAGCCCCACTTGGGACTAGATCTGCGCGATGTGCTGTTCCCAAGCGGAAAACTCACCGAAGTTGCTACACAGCAAATTACACAGACAGCGATCGCACAGCCAGCGCTCTTTGTGATTGAGTACGCCTTGGCTAAGTTATGGATGGAATGGGGAGTGCATCCTCAGGCGATGATTGGTCATAGCATCGGTGAATATGTTGCAGCGTGTTTGGCAAATGTTTTCTCCCTGGAAGATGCCCTAGCCTTAGTAAGTGCACGGGGACAGCTGATGCAACAACTGCCTTCAGGGGCAATGCTGTCGGTTCCCCTCCCAGAAAATAAGGTGCAAACTCTCCTGGGCAAGGAACTTTCCCTAGCTGCAGTCAACGGACCGAATTTTTGCGTAGTTTCCGGTATCACTGAGGCTGTAGAAGCATTAGAGAAGCACTTAGCACAACAAGGAGTGGAGTGCCGTCGTCTACATACCTCTCATGCCTTCCATTCAAAAATGATGGAACCGATACTTGAGACGTTCACTGATCGGGTCAAAAAAGTCACCTTAAACTCCCCAGAAATTGCATACGTCTCCAACGTTACGGGTACTTGGATTACTGCGGCAGAGGCAACAAATCCAGAGTATTGGGCTAACCATCTGCGTTCCGCAGTACGATTTGCTGATGGTGTGCAACAGTTCTTGAAGGAATCAGAGCAAATCCTGCTGGAGGTCGGTCCCGGACGGACATTAAGCACATTAGCCAGACAGCATCCAGATAAGGCAGCTCAGCAAGTTGTGCTTTCTTCGTTACGCCATCCGCAAGACCGCCAATCGGATGTTGCTTTCTTGCTCACGACATTAGGCAAACTCTGGCTTGCTGGCGTACAGGTGGATTGGTCGGGATTTTATGCTCACGAGCAGCGTCATCGCCTCCCGTTGCCAACTTATCCTTTTGAGCGCCAGCGTTACTGGATTGAACCGCGAACACAAGCAGATACTGTCAATACTGTCAAGACCAGTGTAGAGTCTTCAACATCTATACCAGACAAAAAGCCAAACATTGCTGACTGGTTTTACATTCCTTCCTGGAAACGCTCCCCCCTCAGCGCCCGTAAACGAGATGAGATGCCAGTTCAATCGAATACACTTGTGTTTATTGATGAGTGTGGCTTAGGTTCTCAACTGGTGAAAAAACTCGAACTTGAGGGACACAATGTCATTACGGTGAAGGTCGGGTCGGAGTTTATCAAGCTGAGGGACGATGTATATACCTTAAATCCCGGACAAGGTAATGACTACAATACCCTGCTCAATGAACTACGCACACTGGGCAAAACTCCACAAACAATTGTTCATCTATGGAATGTCACGCCAAACAGTGAAGCAGAATTAGGACTTGAATCGATTGACAAAGCTCAAGATTTAGGATTTAATAGTCTGCTGTTTCTAGCACAAGCCCTTGGGAAACAAACTATTAATGATAAGCTGCAAATCGCAGTTGTTTCCAACAATATGCAGGAAGTCACAGGCGTTGAGGTGCTGTGTCCGGAGAAAGCAACTCTACTTGGACCTGTTAAAGTCATAGCGCAAGAATACCCAAACATAGGCTGTTGCAGTATTGATGTTGTGATTCCTCCAAAAGGAAGTCGGCATGAGGAAGAACTCACAGAACAGCTGCTGGCGGAACTGACGACTCAATCTTCTGATCGGGTGATTGCTTACCGTGGTCTTCATCGTTGGGTACAAACTTTTGAACCAGTTCAGCTGGATAAGTCTAACGAAGCGACACCACGGTTAAGGAAAGGGGGAGTCTATCTGATTACGGGTGGAGTTGGAGGCATTGGACTTGTGCTAGCGGAATATTTGGCGAAAACTGCACAAGCCAAACTCATCCTGATCGGACGTTCAGCTTTGCCCCTAAAAGAGGAGTGGGAACAATGGCTTGCTAGTCATAAGCCTGAGGATAGCGTTAGCTTAAAAATCCGGAAAGTTCAAGAACTGGAAGAGCTAGGTGCTGAGGTTTTGGCGATCGCAGCAGATGTCAGCAATCAGCAACAAATGCAAGAAGCTATTGCTAAGGCAAAAGACCGATTTGGTGAGATTCATGGAGTGATCCATGCCGCAGGAGTTCCAGGAGGCGGCGTGATTCAAGGCAAAACGACCGATGGTGTAGAGAAAATCCTCGCACCCAAAGTGAAAGGCACACTAGTTCTCGATTCTATCTTTAAGGATACTCCGCTAGATTTCTTTATCCTTACATCATCAATTACTTCAATCATCGCAGGTGTGGGGCAGGTAGATTATGCTAGTGCAAATGCCTTTCTTGACGCCTTTACTCACTACAAAAATTCCAAACGTGGCACTTTCACCGTATGTACTAACTGGGATACTTGGCAAGAAGTGGGCATGGCAGTAAACGTAGTGCTACCACCCGAACTGCAAAAAATGCGTAATGAGATGCTTAAGCTAGCGATATTGCCCAGTGAGGGTGTAGATGCCTTTAGCCGCATTTTGGAAAGTAAATTGTCCCAAGTTGTGATATGTCCCAGAGATTTACACATTCGGGAAGCGTGGGAAAACGCTCCAAAAGATTTCTCGGAACCGCAATTCACAATCTCATCAAAAGCAACACATCCAAGACCTGAACTCAGTAATGCTTATGTTGCTCCTCGCAATGAACTGGAGGAAACTATTGCCAATATCTGGCAACAGTTACTTGGAATTGAGCAAGTGGGCATTTACGACAACTTCTTTGAATTAGGGGGACATTCCTTGCTAGCCACTCAACTCATTTCTAGGATGCGCGAAACCTTGCAAGTTGAGTTGCCCTTAAACAGCTTGTTTGAGGAGTCTAGTGTAGCAGGACTCGCGGAGCGCATTGAAACGATTCGTTCGATAGTACAACAAATACACGCTGCTCCCGATGATATGGCGAACAACCGAGAGGAGATAGAGTTATGAAAACTATCGAAGAATTTTTGTCTTATCTATCCAGTTTGGATATAAAGCTGTGGGTGGATGGCGTTAGCGGAGCGGCTCCGGAGGAGCTTCGCCTGCGGTGTAGCGCTCCTGAGGGAACACTGACACCGTCCCTGCGTACTCAATTGCAAGAGCGCAAAGCAGAAATCCTCGCGTTTCTGCAAAAGGTGAATCTTAGCTCAAGTTCCACTCAAGCTCCGATTCTCCCAGTTTCACGAGAAGAAAAGCTACCTCTGTCGTTTGCCCAACAACGCTTGTGGTTCTTACAGCAGTTAGAGGTTAATAGTGGCTTTTACAACATTGCGGCGGCTGTGCGTTTTGAAGGTCATCTCGACAACATCGCTGCCCTTGAGTACAGTCTCAATCACATCATCAGCCGCCATGAAGTTCTACGCACGAACTTTGTCGGAGTAGATGGGCAACCGATGCAAGTGATTGCCAGCAGCAAGACCATAACATTGGCAGTCGTTGACTTGCAATACTTAGAGCCAGCACAGCGAGAAAGCGCTTGCCGACAATTGAGAATTGAAGAAGTAGCGCAACCGTTTGACCTCGTAACTGACGCATTAGTGCGGGCGACTTTGTTCAAGCTTACAGAGACAGAACACGTCCTACTACTGGTGATGCACCACATGGTTTCAGATTGGTGGTCAATGGGCGTGCTGGTGAACGAGTTAGCAGCAGTCTACCAAGCTAAGTGCAATGATTTACCAATAGCGCTGAGCGAGTTACCGATTCAGTACGCTGACTTTGCTCATTGGCAGCAGCAATGGTTGCAACAAGAAGTGCTGACAAAACAGCTGGCATACTGGAAGGAACAACTCGCGGGTATTCCAGCTTTGTTGGAACTGCCCACCGACCGACCGCGACCAGCAATTCAAACTTACGGGGGGGCAATTGAGAAATTCTCACTCTCGAAAGAACTGAGCGAGGCGCTACCCGCCTTAAGCCAGAAACAAGGAGTGACGCTGTTCATGACGCTGTTGGCAGCATTCCAAACATTGCTGTATCGCTACAGTGGTCAGCCTGATATCTGCGTAGGCACACCGATCGCCAACCGTAATCGTGCCGAAACCGAAAAGTTAATCGGGTTATTCGCCAACACTTTAGTCCTACGTACCAATTTGTCTGGCAACCCCAGTTTTAGCGATTTACTGTCGCAAGTGCGGAAAGTAGCACTTGGTGCTTACGCTCATCAAGACGTGCCGTTTGAGCAGTTGGTCGAGCAATTGCAGCCAGAGCGTTCTTTAAGCTACACACCACTGTTCCAAGTGATGTTTACTCTGCAAGCGCCGCTATCAGAGTTGGAATTTCCCGGCTTAACGGGAAGTCTATTAGCAGCCGAAAGCTCCACAGCTAAGTTTGATTTAACTTTAGTTCTGGAGAACACAGGCGCTGGATTGATGGGGGTTATCGAATACAATACAGACTTGTTTGACAAAGCCACCATTGCGCGGATGGTAGGGCACTATCAAACTCTACTAGAAGCAGTTGTTGTCAATCCCCATCAGAAGGTATCAGAACTACCACTGCTAACTGCCACTGAACGACATCAGCTCTTACGGGAATGGAACTCGACCCAAGCAGACTACCCGAAACAATTGTGTCTGCATGAGTTGTTTGAGCAACAGGTGCAGAAGACGCCTGATGCTGTGGCAGTGGTGTTTGATTCTCAACAACTGACCTACAGTGAGTTAAACGCCAAAGCCAACCAACTGGCACATTACCTAGTTTCATTGGGTGTCGGACCAGAAGTGTTGGTCGCCATTTGTGCAGAACGCTCAATAGAGATGTTAGTGGGACTGCTAGCCATTCTCAAAGCGGGAGGTGCATATGTGCCCCTTGACCCGATCTACCCACCAGAGCGATTGGCGTACATCCTAGAAGACGCCTGTATCTGTGTGCTGCTCACACAACAGGCGCTCTTTGACAAACTGCCCGACGTACAAGGGCTTGTTGTCTACTTAGACTCAGATTGGCCTATATCCCAAAGTTCATCCAACCCCAACAGCAATGTCTGCGGTGAGAACTTGGCTTATGCCATTTACACCTCTGGCTCCACCGGACGACCTAAAGGAGTACAAATTCGCCACCGCGCCGTGGTGAATTTCTTAAGCGCAATGTCCGCTCAACCGGGAATGGTATCATCAGATGTGCTGGTGGCGGTGACAACGATCACCTTTGACATTGCCGCGTTGGAGTTGTTCCTACCATTGAGCACAGGCGCACGCCTCGTCCTTACCCCCGATCTGATTGCCGATGGTGGTCAAAGCACTGCAGCCTTAGCGACATCAAGCGCTACAGTCATGCAAGGCACACCAGCCACTTGGCGAGCGTTGATGCAAGCAGGCTTCCTTGGCAACCCGCAATTGAAAATACTCTGCGGTGGTGAAGCTCTCTCTCGCGAACTTGCAGCGCAACTGATTGAGCGTGCAGATAGCCTGTGGAATATGTACGGTCCGACTGAAACCACCATTTGGTCCGCCGTATCTCAAGTGCAAGCGGGTTCTGGCTCGGTGGCTATCGGAGGAGCGATCGCCAACACCCAATTTTACATCCTCGATACCAATAATCAACCAGTACCAGTGGGTGTGGCAGGTGAATTGCACATTGGTGGTGATGGCTTGGCGCGTGGCTATCTCAATCGAGCGGAGTTAACGGCAGAAAAATTCATTCCCAACCCCTTTAGCAGCCAGCCTGGTGAAAGGCTGTACAAAACTGGGGATTTAGTCCGCTACCTAACAGATGGCAACATCGAGTATCTCGGACGCATTGACTATCAAGTAAAGATGCGTGGCTTTCGCATAGAATTGGGCGAAATTGAGTCGCTGTTGAGTCAACACCCAACTGTGCAACAAGCCGTTGTCATTGCCAAAGAGATTGCAGGCGACAAGCGCTTGGTTGCCTACTTAGTACCCCAGAATGAGACAACACCAACGATAAGTGAGTTGCGCTCTTTCCTCAAACAGCAACTGCCCGAGTACATGGTGCCATCTTATTTTGTGCTACTTGATGGGCTACCACTTACACCCAATGGTAAAGTTGACCGCAAAGCACTACCAGACCCCTCCGGACAACCTGAAGCATCACACGACTTCGTTGCTCCCAGAACACCGATTGAAGAAATGCTAGCCAGCATTTGGGCTTCGCTGCTGCAAGTTGAGCGTGTGGGTATTCATGACAACTTTTTTGAATTAGGCGGGCATTCCTTACTGGCAACCCAACTGATGTCGCGCCTGCAAAAGACCTTCGCAGTGGAGTTACCATTGCGTAGCTTGTTTGAGTTACCGACTGTCGCTGCCTTAGCTGAGTCTATTGCCACAGCTGGGCAAACCGGACAATCTCAACAAACTCCCCCGATCGTCAGAGTACCACGGCAAGCTCAAATGCCAGTGTCGTTTGCTCAACAGCGCTTGTGGTTCCTACAGCAGTTCGAGTCCGAGAGCGGCTTTTACAACATTCCTGTGGCTGTGCGTTTTCAAGGTCAACTGAACATCACAGCGCTGGAGCAGAGCCTCAACCACATCATCAACCGCCACGAAGCCCTGCGAACCAACTTTATTCAGGTAGATGGGCAAGTGATGCAGGTGATTGCTAGCAGCATGACTCTCACACTGGCGGTAGCAGACTTGCAACAGCTAGATCCCACTGAGCGTGAAATCACTTGCCAGCAACTGGCAACAGCAGAAGCAGTGCGTCCGTTTGACCTAGCAGGCGATCTGTTAGTGCGGGCTAGTTTGTTCCAGCTTCAACCCACAGAACACGTCCTGCTACTGGTGATGCACCACATCGTTTCGGATGGGTGGTCCATGGGCGTGCTGGTGCGTGAGTTAGCAGAAGTTTACCAAGCTATCTGCAATGAGCTACCAATTGCGTTGCCTGAGTTGCCGATTCAGTATGCCGACTTTGCTCATTGGCAGCAGCAGTGGTTGCAGGAAGAGGTACTGGCACAGCAGGTAACATACTGGCAGCAACAACTTCAAGGCGCAACGGCTTTGTTGGAGCTGCCCACCGACCGACCACGACCTGCAATTCAAACTTACAAGGGGGCAACTGAAAGATTCTCACTCTCGGATGAATTGAGTGCGGCGATCGCTGCCTTGAGTCAGAAACAAGAAGTAACGCTGTTCATGACGCTTTTAGCAGCGTTCCAAACATTACTGTACCGCTACAGTGGACAGACTGATATCTGCGTGGGTACGCCGATAGCCAACCGGAATCGCAACGAAACCGAAGAGTTAATCGGTTTATTTGTCAACACCCTAGTGCTGCGTAGCAATTTGTCTGGCAATCCCAGTTTTAGCGATTTACTGTTGCAAGTGCGGGAAGTGGCGCTTGGTGCTTACGCTCATCAAGACCTACCCTTTGAGCAGTTAGTCGAGCAATTGCAGCCCGAGCGTTCTTTAAGCTATACACCACTGTTCCAAGTGATGTTTGTGCTGCAAAATGCGCCGATGCCTTCTTTGGAACTGGCTGATTTAACCTTGTCGCCCTTAGCAATTGAAAGCTCCACAGCTAAGTTTGATTTAACTCTGTTTCTGGAGAATACAAGCGCCGGATTGATGGGGGCGATCGAATACAACACTGACTTGTTTGATGCTGTCACTATCGCCCGGATGGTAAAACACTATCAAACTCTACTAGAAGCAGTCGTCGCCGCTCCACAGCAAAAGCTATCAGAACTACCACTGCTTGGCGCAAGTGAACTGCAGCAGTATTTGGTGGAATGGAACAACACGCAAGCCGACTACCCCAAACAGTTGTGTCTGCATTCGTTATTTGAGCAACAGGTGCTGTTGACACCGAATGCAGTGGCAGTAGTATTTGAAGAGCAACGCCTGAGCTACAGTGAATTAAACACACGCGCCAATCAACTAGCGCACTACTTACAGACATTAGGCGTGGGACCAGAAGTGTTAGTAGGTGTGTGTGTCGAGCGCTCAATAGAGATGCTTGTGGCTATCTTAGGCATACTCAAAGCGGGTGGGGCTTACGTGCCATTAGACCCAGCATACCCGAGTACACGTTTAGCATTCATGCTGTCCGATTCCCAGGCGTCGGTGCTCCTGACTCAAGCAAAGTTGGTGGACAACTTACCTGTGCACTCTTCACGTGTGGTGGTTTTGGACAGTGACTGGAACGAAATTGCTCAACACAGCCAGAACAATTGTGTCAGTGCGGTAACACCAGACAACTTAGCATACGTCATCTACACCAGTGGTTCTACAGGTAACCCCAAGGGAGTAGCGATTGAACATATTAGCCCAGTCACCTTAGTACATTGGGCACAAGAGGTGTTCACTCCACAACAGTGTGCTGGGGTTCTAGCTTCAACCTCAATCTGCTTTGACCTTTCAGTGTTCGAGTTGTTTGTACCTCTTAGTTGTGGTGGCAAGGTTATTTTAGCCCAAAATGCTTTGCATCTACCCACCTTGGCGGCATCTGGGGAAGTAACGTTAATCAATACCGTCCCGAGTGCGATCGCGGAATTACACAGAATTGACGGCATACCTCGTGGTGTGCAAACAGTCAACTTGGCTGGTGAAGCGCTGCAAAATCAACTTGTACAGAAGATATATGAACACGAAACCATTCAACAGGTGTTCAATCTCTACGGACCGTCGGAAGACACGACTTACTCGACATATGCCTTAGTCGAAAAAGGAGCAACTGGGGCACCCTCGATTGGTCGGGCTATAGCCAACACACAAGTGTATATACTGGATGCTCAGATGCAACCAGTACCAGTAGGTGTGGCGGGCGAGTTGTACATCTCTGGGGCGGGTTTAGCACGAGGCTACCTCAACCGTCCAGAATTGACAGCAGAAAAATTTGTTCCCAACCCGTTTGCGCCTGACAAATCGAGTCAACGCCTGTACAAAACTGGAGATTTAGTCCGCTACAAAGCGGATGGCAACATTGAGTACCTCGGTCGGATCGACCATCAGGTGAAGATCCGTGGTTTCCGCATTGAGCTAGGAGAAATTGAGGCGGTATTAACTCAACACCCAAACGTGCGACAAACTGCGGTCATCGCCACACAAGAGATGGTGGGCGCTACTAGATTGGTCGCATACTTAGTAGCAAATCAACAACCAGCACCACAGAGTAGCGAGTTACGCGCTTTTCTCAAACAAAAGCTGCCAGAATACATGATACCGAGTGCTTTCGTGGCACTTGATGCTCTACCACTGACACCCAACGGTAAACTCGACCGTAAAGCACTACCCAAACCATTTGAGCAAGGCGGCGAACTATCCCGCAGTTTTGTCGCCCCCAGAACGCCAACAGAAGAAATACTGGCAAACATTTGGGCATCGGTACTGGGAA
>NZ_CAWUDP010000100.1:0-35464 GCF_963920835.1 Scytonema sp. PCC 10023 | reverse complement strand
ATCTGCTATTGCTTGCTAATGTTTGCTAATACTTTATGCAACTTATTTCAATACCTTAATTAACGTGAGTTCTCAGGACCTCTCCCACCCAACGGATCTCTCCTACAAGGAAAGGGAGGAGCTACGTAAAAATGAGATTTTTAACCCTCTCCCCTACAAGGGGAGAGGTTTGGAGAGGGGTCAAATCATGATACATCGAACTCACGTTAATTCTCAGACGAAATCACCTTCCACCCAACATCCTGCTAACTTGCTGTGATGTCAATGGTCGGCGTTCCATTGTTTGAAAATGGGGCAATTTTTTCAAATGACTATACCCTTGTTGATAGTTTCTTAAATTTACTAACACAACATCTTCGTATACCGAATCTTGAGGAACTTCCACTTTCACAATTAAATCTTGCAATTTGTATTGTGTAATAGCAATGTCAAGATATCTGAAAAAAACGTCACGCTTTTTAGAAGAAACATTAACCAAATACCAGTTATCCTGTTTGGCAGTCTCACTAACTTGAGGTTTACTCTGCTCAGGTTTTGGTGTTTGTATGAGAGTACCTACAACTTCGACACGCGCTTTATTCAAAAACTTTAAAAGCCCTTTTAGCTTGCGAAGTAAACTCTCCGGGCTTAACCAGTTAGGAAAATGATAATGATGACTTTCTAAACTAGAAATTCCTGCTTGTAGCTGTTGGATGTCAAAATCCAATTTAAGTTGATTAACAGCAGCTATGAATTGTTCTGTAGATTCACTATTCCCCAAAATCGTATAGCAGTAATTTTCTCTTGCTTCATCTCCATCAATGGCTTCTGGTATATCATAAGGACCGCTATCACACCACCAGCCCAAATTTTTTCGCAAATTTTGTCCAAAAAGTAATTGAATATAGTAAATGCCAGTAGGTAGATCTAAAGAAACTTCACAAGCTGTGACACCTTGTTCAATTAAAGGAATTTTTATTTCCTCTGACTCCTTATCAGGTAAAAGTAAATTCCAGCAGGATAAAGAGTACAATTCATCAGGTAGTAGTCCTGACAAACGAACAGATTTACTTGTCCAAGTCCAACTTACATTTTCAGATAACATCTGCATTTCCATTAATCGCTGTGGTTCACACCCCAAACGCTGCTTATCCAAAGCATACCAAGAGGAATTAAGTAATAAATTATACAATAAATAGATGAATTACTAAAACTCCTAAGGCATCTGCTTGTAATTCATAGGGTATCTTTTCATTATCATTGGATAAGAACAAAATAATTTCTTCTAGAGGCAAAAGTTTCTCAATCTGGATAATTCAGGGCTTACGCAAGATTATAAAAAACGAACCGCGCTCGTACGCACTCGTACACAAAGAAATAAGAGTTTCACCAGAGTTGTTGCGTAAGTCCTATAACTTTTAGCCAAAACCTATGTGCTGTGTCATGTTTAATAAACAAACCTGCTTCGGAGAATCCGGAATTAATTCTAATCTCAAAAGGCAAAAGTGAAAAGTTTGAACCAGTCAAAAATCTGGTTTTTGGCTATTTGGAACCGCAGATGCACGCAGATAGATTATCTGTGTGCATCCGGAGGACACTACGCCCTTGGGAGTTCCCCCGTTGTAAAGCTTATGTTTTATGCCAATCGCTCTTCGACACCTTAAAGCTACAGATTTTCCAAGGCTGTATTGTAAAGCTTTGTTGCGTAGATAAGAATTCAGCTTTGGGCAAACGCTCCAACAAGTCCACCGACTCTCCCAGAGTCAACCCCAAATCACTTTGCAAGTGTAAATTGGCTGTCTGTCCATGACATTCGTAACATCTGAGAATCCATTGTTTTGAATCATCTTCCGCTTGCTTAAACGCCATTAATATCAAATTTTCAGCCGAGAAATCTAGGAAACTACCGACAGGTGATAAAGGTTTATCGCTCTTTTCCTCATCGTTCGCCAATAGTATGACTTCCATTGGTAGATTCAATTCATACCCACGTCTTACCGTATGGGCTGATTCCCAGCTACCAGCATGAGGATACAAGGCATATGTAAATTCATGAAATCCTTGGTCTGCTTCTGGATCGGGCCAATTGGGACTGCGTAGCAAGGTCAAGCGTAGTTGATGAGGTTGGCTGTCGTAGCCGTATTTACAATCATTTAAGAGGCTGACACCGTAGCTCGTACCGTCAACTGGGAGAGGATTTGTTAAATCTGCCCAACGCAAAGCCGGAACTTCCCATTTCGCCTTTTCTGCTGGAGTTTTGGGTTTCGTGGAACGGCGAATAGCCCCACAAGGAATTTCATAGGTAGCCAAGTCCGCCTCTAGATTCAGAGGAAAAGCAGCTTTCACCAACACCTGGCGTTCCAGCCAATGAACTGTTGTGGCGATTTTCAGAACAGGCGATCGCGCTTGTAGTATGTAATCTTGGGTAAATTCAGATTCCCCAAGTTGGCGCACCACCCGCACCCGACTTTGTACTGGTCCAGTTTCCAGGCACTCAATAGATTTAAGCTGGGTTGGTGGTAACGGATGCTGCTCGTAGTTGGGGTCAATATTCCATGCATCCCAATATTGACCACTGTCTTGGAAAGCTTGTAATTGATTTCCACCTGCTTGACTCAAAACTTCTTTCTCATTAACTTTGTCAAAAATACTCGACAAATTACCAGTTTGCTCGTCAACAATAACCCGCAGAAATTCATTTTCTAAAGTCAATCTTTTTGGAGCAAAATGTTCTTGCTTTTGCAAGCCCGATTTTGTATCATCATAATTGGCAATACTATTACCTTTTTTAGGCAGTTCAGGACAAAGCCAAAAAACGCGATAGCCAACAGAGGGGACATCGTTTGCTAAAAACAGCAGCTTTGAGCCGTCAGTGAGTTGGGAAGGCAAAGGTTCTCCTTGGAGATTATAAACGCAAGCATCCAAGTGAGAATCAGGAAGATCAACGGCAACAACCTCGGAGCGCTGCCAATTCAGGGAGTTAAAGACGAAAATTGGCAAAGCATCGGGTTGGGGTGGCTCTGGTAAGTTTATTTGGGATGCGATCGCACTCAAAGACTGCTGTAATATCTCATTACCAACTTTTTCCACCGACTGCCAAGTTGGAAGCGCATCCTCATAAACTTGAGTAATCGAAGAACCAGGCAGAATGTCGTGAAATTGGTTAAATAAGACCTTTTTCCACGCCGCTTCTAGTTCTGCTTTGGGATATGTCACCTCACAGCTTATAGTTGCCAAAGCCGCAAACACTTCTGCTTGGTACAATAAGCCTTCACAACGACGATTCCAACGTTTTTGGTCGCCGTGAGTGGTGTAGCAACCGCGATGGAATTCTAGATAGAGTTCGTCCTCCCAAGTGGGGAAGGAGGGGGATGAGGGGGATGAGGAAGATGAGGGGGATGAGGAAGATGAGGGGGATGAGGGGGATGAGGGGGATGAGGAAGATGAGGGGGATGAGGGGGATGAGGGGGATGGGGAGGAATTTTCATTTTCCCCTTGTCTGTTTGTCTCCTTGATTTGCTGTAGATAGTTTTCAGCAGTCGTAAATTCTAGTTGAGGAAAGACAGGAGACTTTTGCCAGCGTTGGGCGATTTCTAACATATCACGGGTGGGACCGCCGCCGTGATCTCCGACACCAGGGAGCCAAAGAGCTTGTGAAAGACCTGTTTGGATTTGCCATTCACAGGCATAGGATGCCATTTTAACAGGATCGATGCCTTCACCAACGAGGGCAGACATAAGGCTAAAGACTTCACTACCATCAGGCGATCGCCACCAAAAAGCGCCATACTCAAACTGAGTAGTGTCATTCCAGCGCAACTTCTGAGTCACGAAATACTCAATTCCAGCATTAGCCAAGAACTGCGGCAAAGTCGCGCAAAAACCGAAACTATCTGGTACCCAGACCACAGTGGAAAGCTTACCAAATTTCTCCAGTACATAGCGCTGACCATACAGCAGTTGACGGACAATTGATTCACCCGCAATCAAATTCAGTTCCGGTTCAACCCAAAAACCCCCCACAACTTCCCAACGCCCAGTTGCTACCGCTTCTTGAATAGCATCAAACAAATCCGGGCGATGTTCTTCAATCCAAGCATAAAGCACCGGAGAAGAATGACAAAAAATTAACTCAGGAAAATCCTGCTGAAGCTTAAGAACCGACTCAAAAGTACTTTGTGCTGCCCGCCAAGTTTCACTGACACGCCATAACCATGCTAAATCAAGGTGAGCATGACCCAACAGGTAAATTTTAGATTTTGAACCGCAGCCTGTAGCAGATGTACCCAGATAATTATTGATTTCGAGGAGTTTTCCGCGCAGAGCAAACAGGGAATTCTCTAATCCTCTGTTATCTTCCTCTGCGTTCTCTGCGCCTCTGCGGTTTATTCCTTCCCAATCAATCTCCGCCACAGTCGCCGCCAAATTATCGAACTTCTCAGACTCAAAAGATTCCAAATAACCCTGCATCACAGCCAACTCATCAGCCACAAAACCGGGATCAGGACGATTCTCATCAGTAGACTCATAAATAAGCAGCGACTTTACCAAAGCCCCATCACAATGGCTTGGACTCACCAAACGCAAAGCCACGATAAATTCCTCTCCTGGTGTCACCGCAGGATTAAGTAGCACCCTAGGTGAAGAATCAAATAAATCTCCTTCAAGTACCAAACTCCCATTCACATAAACTTGGGCAAAGTCCGCCCACCAAACCAGCGCCAGCCGTAAAGATAAACCCTGTAGTCCATAACCGTGTAAATCTTGGGGAATGACCAATTTTTGCACCAACCATAGCACTTTTTGCCCCCCAGCCCAAGCAATGTGTTCTCTGGCGTTAACTTTAGCAAAACTCCAATCAGAAAAGTCACAAGTGCTAATATCAGCTACAGGCAAATCAGCTTCTAAGCATCGCCAAGTAGACGAAATATTCACTCTTACATAAGAGCGCAACTTCTCAATTGCTTCCGAGATGAATTTGGTATTAGGTTGAGAGACTTGGGAGGTCATAATTTCGCTAAGATGAGGAAACTCACTGGTGACAACAGTCTTTGAATTTATTGTTTGGTGAGAGTCCGACAGCTTACCACGCTCTCAACAAAAATTTACTACCATGCCACCCATTTAATTTGCACACTAGCTAAGGGCTAGACCAATTGCTAGCACTGCTTGTCTTCCAGATTGACTTTTGAATTTTGAATTTTGAATTTTGAATTGCTTATGCCATCTGCTACCCCTGGTCGTTATCAAAGCAGACTTTTTAAATTTTTTCACCAGCAATCTCGGCGCTGGGGCGAACAGTTTGATCGCACTAAACGGCATCTACAAGTCACTGCTAGTTGGTCATTAGAGGCTTTACTTTACCCAGTGTATCTGCTGATTCAAAAAGCAACTGGATCAGCTGGTAAACAACTGCATACAGGCGAGCAACAACCTAGGCTCTATTTACCAACAAAGGAGACTGATTTCCAACCCGAAACTCCACCATCTTCTGACACTCCCATTCAACGAGTTCTAGAAGCAGTGGAAATGCAAGCACGCGAGATAGAAAAGCGCTTCTTAATGGAGAGGTGGGGAGATGGCGAAGTGGCGAGAATCTCCAATAAAACTCCGCCAATCACCTCATTCCCCCATCACCCTATCGCAGAAACCTCCATTCCCCCATCTCCCTATTGCCCCCCATTAGCCCCCAACTTTAGAGGCAACCCCGAAGCTTTCCATCACGTTGTCTCCTCTCCTCCTCAGGTGCTGGGAATTGCTTCACTTTTAGGAAACCGTAATTTGGTACTCGTTACTGCTGAAAATGAAATTCTGGACATTTTGACGCCCCAGCAGCAGGAAAAATTACAAAATCGCATTATTAACGAAGTTGCTAAATACTGGCATTCCTGGCGCTTGGTTCAAGTAGAAAATGAAACTAAGCTATTACCTGAAATTGACCAATTATTGAACAAGCTGACTTCGGGTAGTAGAGGCAAGGTACCTGCTTTACCTCAGGAAATGAAAACAGAAGATAAAACTGAGTATCAATATATACCTATTACTTCCCCAGCGCTAGCATTACTGGACACAGCTTTTGCCCAGATGGAATCTTATGCTGTAGTATCAATATCTCGCGTCAGTGGGCAATTGCTCGAAGCTGTTCAAAATCAGCTAAACATATTTCTCTATGGTAAACACCAGCAACTTACCGCTGAACAAGAAGTATTAACTCCTGAGGGGGAATATCAAACATCGAAGATTCAAGCTTTAATTTGGGGGGCAATTCATTACTTTTTTGGACGCAATCCCAAGAAATTAGAGCAAACAACTCCAACAAATAGTGTTGACCAACTACCAATAGGTGGAAATAAGAAACCACAAATTGCTCTACCACAGCGTCCTCCTTCCTCAGCTTTGCCCAAAAGCCCTGATTTGCAAAGCGAGAACATAGCAGATCCTTGGTTAACAATGGACGATTTGTTTGGGGATTTGCAAGAGGTTACAGAGGTTGTCGATGAGCAACAATTATTAGTTACATCATCCCAAACCACAAAATCTGCTCTCCCTGAGAGTCCCTCTAGGAGGACAAGGGGACAAATCAATTCAAAATCTGCCCTACGTACACGCGTAGCGTCTACGAAGTGTGTACATTCGCAAAGTGAGGGTAACAAGGGAGAAATTCTTCACCAGCAGCAGCGTCAAACTGATCAAGTCGAGGCGAAACCAGACTGGATAGAAACCAACGCCAAGACTATTGGGTATGAAAAGCACCCTCTAGAGCAAATACTCGAATGGTTTGATCGCGCCATGCTCTGGCTAGAAGAGATATTTGTGAAAATTTTTCAATTTTTGCATCGGTTTAGGCAAGGGAAATAAAAAGTTAAAAGTTAAAAGTTAAAAGTTAAAAGTTAAAATAAATTCCTTAGCTTTATTTATAAAGGGTAGGCTGAAAACCCTGCGGCTTCAGCCCAGGGATGAAAGCCACGACGCAGGGTTTACCCTGCCGTGATATTTTCTTTTTTTGGTTCAGGAAGTGAATCAATCCATTCATCAACCATACTACTAATAGTTCTGTCTAGTTCTACAGACAACAAAAGTAGCTTGCGATGCCTGCGGTCAGTCAAAAGACAGTTTAACCTTTTTTTCTTCATATTGTACATACAAACGTTTCATGTTCATGATAATATATATGAAACAGAGTAAAACAAGGAGGTGATAACGCAGTGCTGGTTTTAGAGTACAAAGTGAAAGGTAAGCAACAGCAGTATCGAGCTATCGATGAAGCTATTCGTACGACTCAGTTCATCAGAAATAAAGCTATTAGATATTGGATAGATGCACCTCGTGAAGCAAAAATTAATCGAATTGCCTTAAACAATTACTCAACAGCACTGCGGAAAGAGTTCAAGTTTGTCAAAGAACTAAATTCAATGGCTTGTCAGGCTGCGACAGAAAGAGCTTGGAGTGCTATTGATAGATTTTACGGTAACTGTAAATCTAAAAAACCTGGGAAAAAGGAATTTCCGCGTTTCCAGAAAGATAACCGATCAGTAGAATACAAAACTTCAGGATGGTCACTGCATCCTACAAAAAGACGCATCACTTTTACCGATGACAAAGGTATTTCAGAGGTAAGATTATTAGGAAAGTGGGATATTCACACCTACCCTGTTAAATCCATAAAACGGGTTCGATTGGTTCGGAAAGCTGACGGATATTACTGTCAATTTGCAGTTGACATTGAGGTAAAACCTGAATCCAGAACGGCTGATGGTGAATTAGGTCTTGATGTTGGGTTAGAGTTTTTCTACTCTGATTCCAACGGTCATCATGAAGAAAATCCAAGGTTTTTTCGTAAAGCCGAGAAAGCCATCAAGCACACTCAACGTCAGATATACAAGAAAGAAAAAGGTAAAAATCAACGACGAATAGCTAGACTCAGATATGCCAAGAAGCATTTAAGAGTAAGTAGGCAACGGAATGAACACGCTCTTAGAATTGCGCGTAACGTGTGCAAGCTTAACAGCTTAGTCGCCTATGAAGCCTTGAATGTGAAAGGCATGGTAAAGAATCACTGTTTAGCCAAGTCTATTAATGATGTAGCTTGGACTCTGTTTCGTCGTTGGCTAGAATATTTTGCTATTAAGTTTGGAACCACAGTTGTTGCTGTCAATCCTCGAATGACATCTCAAAAGTGTTCAGATTGCGGTGCAATTGTGAAAAAATCTCTTTCAACTCGTACCCATAAATGTGCTTGTGGGTGTCAGCTTCAAAGAGACGTGAACGCAGCTATAAATATTCTGAATCTTGGAAAACAAGCTAGGGACGGACAGTCCCGAAGTAACGCTACAGGAGTCGCGACCTCTACGCTACTTGGTGCAAGCCTGGTAGAGCAAGTGGCGACGGCGAATGTAGAATCCCCTGGCTTTACGAACAAATGAGCGACAGCGAAATTTGTTCAGCCAGGGGAGTGTCAATGGCTTAATTTTTGCAGGAGTTAAGCAGAAAGGCGCAAATAATCGGTTACCTCATAACAGTGGTAGAAAATGCTTGCTGACTCGTACTGACGGGGATTAGTAGTGATACTAGTCTAGTCAAGTGGGTATCAAGCAAGAATCTCCTGCTACAGTGACGTTAGGAGCTTGGCGGTGAGAGTGTCAAGACAGTACCTCAAAATCTGTAGGAAAATGCTTATGACTTACCCTAGTGAACTGGAAATCAAGATGTATGAAGTTTATGACGCAGGCTACCAAGTCTTTCTTGAAAACTGGCAGGTAAATCGCCAAGTGGCTCTCGATTTGATGCAACAATACCTTCAGCCACATCCCCCACAAGTAGCTGTGTTAAGTGTAGGGGCTGGACCGGGTGACTTTGATATGCAGGTGATACGTACTCTCAAGCAGCAGCTACCAAAAGAATTAACGCTTCGTTACGTGGCTGTTGAGCCGAACCATCTACATCGGCAGCGCTATGAGCAAAAAATGAGCGTCCCAGAGTTTGCTGATGTTGATTTGAAGGTTCACCGGGAAAAAATTGAACAGTTTCAGACAGATGAAAAGTTTGATATCATTCACTACACGCACTCGATGTATTATATGCCTGGTCACGAGAAGCAGCTTCTGCAACAGGGGATGGAGATGCTTAAAGATGATGGCTTTTTGATCCTCACTCTTGTGACTAGCGACGCGCTGATCTTCGACACCATTTTCAAGTATGCCGCTCTCACAGGACAGGGCTTTGCAGAAATGCTGCAGATGGAAAAAATGCAGATGATGGTTGACGAGCTTGGATTGTCGTATGAATTGGTAAGTTATTCAGAGTACGTCGATGTCAAACTTTGCTTTGAAGAGAATTCAACGGCGGGGAAAGCGCTATTGGATTTCTTCTGTCAGGCAGACTCGAGCGAGCTTAGGGGTGAACAACGGGCAGAAGTTTTACATATATTAGCGTCCAACGTGACTGAACAGGACGGACGTAAACTGGTCCCTGAGCCTACTGCGACAATGATTATTCCTAAGCAAATCGTTAATAATGACTGATATCAAGTCAGGTTAATCACCAAACCATAAATTCGCGTTCTGGTGTAGCCCGTCACAGCAAGAACATCTTCTGTTTTTCTGCTCTATGCAAGCAACCAAATGATTTGATAGTGGCGACTCTCTACAGCATCTTTGGCTTGACATGATATCACTTTCTCTTACCGCTGCCGCACACCACCTACAACTGGCTTAATTTCAGAAGGGTCAGAAAATGGGTCGGTACCACCAGACCAGTTGAAATCACTAATTCGGAAGCTGATACCACCTAGTTCCTGCACTGGGTTGTAACGCAAGCTGATTCCATAAGTGCGGCGACTATATTCCACCACGTAGTCGGTGCTGCTGCGTTCTCCAGTGTCCAAGTTGATTGATGTTTGAAAGCCGAGGCGGAATGGTCCATAAATTTGCTGTGTAATTCCAGCACTTAGCACGCGGTTATCAACCTGACGGTCAAACAAAAAAGGTGATAAGCCAGTGTTTAGACCTTGGGAGTAACTGATATTAAAGGCTGTATAGTCCAAAATGGGTCGAGAGAAATGACCGAACTGCCCTTCCAAACCAACGGTACCAATTAAGGTATTTTGACTATCGCCACTGCTGTAATAACTGGTAGTACCAGTCACTCCACCAAAAAGTCGTAAATACGGCACGACTGGGTTTGGTGTATACCGTAATCCCTCGGTAGCTGTAGCTGGTAATCCTTGCCCTTGCCAGAGGAAAACGCCTCCATTGAGAGCAGCACTTGCTTGTAGGCGAGTCAGTGAGATGCGGTTATTGTCCCGATCTGGTTTCAGTAAGTCTCCGCGATCTGTGTTGGCATTAATGTATTGAGCGCCACCTTGATAGCTGAGATTGATGCCGCTATTGCCCAAAGGAATGACAGGAGAGGTAAGAATACCGCCAAGACTACTCTGAACGGTTTGAAAGCCGAGAGTACCGTTGTAAAGGCGATCGCGGTAACTATATTCCAATGTGAGTGTGTGAGGATTTTGCTCACCTAATAATAACTGGCGCAACCGCAAACTCGCCCGCAAGTTGTCTTCTATATCGTTCAAGTCCAAACTGGTCAACAATCCAGAACCCTCAACTACGGTTCGTGGACTCAAAGTAGCACCTAGGCTTGTCTTTAAACCAAACAACGATGCAATATTACCAGTGTTGCCTTGTACTGCTTTTTGAACAAAAAACTCAGGTGCGATACGAAAGGTGAACGCTTCTGTATTGATCGGTTTGAAGCCACGCTCAATAAACAAGCCGCCTCGCTGATCTCCATCAAAGCCAAGAGAGAATAATCCAGGAGTGACTTCTCGCTCGCTGCGGTCAATGACCTGCTCATCTTTGGGAATAGGTAAAGATACCCCTCGGTCAAAGACTAAACGCTGTCGCTCTGTTTTGATGCGATCGCGTAAAGGTGTTTCTCGGGTCACGGTAACTTTATCTGCCCGTACCTCCAACTCTGGAGGTGAAAAAGGGTCGTTGGTGAGTCGGACATCCCTTGCTTGCCAACCTCGGGGATAAAAATCAATTTTTCCAGCTTCAAAGCGTATCCGTCTGACTTGACCCCCCTGTTTTGGCAAAGATATGTTCCTCGCACCTCCTGTACCACCTGCGTTAATGTTAAGACCTCCAGGACTGTTAGCTTGTAGAGGTTGGTTTTCTCGTATGCGATCGCTTAGAGGACGCGCTGGTACTCCTCCAGCTGTCACATCGGTGGGTAAGAAAGAGAAATCCGACCCGGCTGTTGGTATAAAAACTTCACCGCTGCCGTTTGTCAGTTCCCCACTATCTTGGACAATATTATAAGTAAAGCGTTGACCGCGCAAAACTTGGTCACCGCGTGTCAATGCCACATTTCCTTCTCCCACTGCAATCAAATTCTCTAAACTGACTTGCAGGCGATCGGCATCTATGAGTGCTCCATCAAAGCGCACAACTACATTACCTTCAGCTGTGACAATCCGCCGCTGCTCGTCATACTGCTGTGTATCAGAAGTAATTTCCACAATTCTTTCTCTGGCTGCAGGCGTGTTAGAAGGCGCTGTTGTACCGGATGGTTGACTTTCTTGCCTTGTTGTGCTGTCTTGCTGTTCTGTTGGTGCCGATTGATTTTGGGTATTAGGGGGAGCAGGAGTTGACGGTTCAGTTGTTTGGTTGCGAGTCTTGAATTCTATTTGTACTGGTTGATCACTTGGTGATTTTTCAGTTGAGGTGTTAGCCGGAGTTGGTGTTTGGCTTGTTTCAACAACTCTTTGCTTGTCCTTCTGAGATAAGTTCTCAAGTTTGGTAACTGTTTGAGCAATTTTCTCTCCAGTAAGGAATGTTTCATCTGCCGCATTTTTACTGTCACCATCATAGGGACTAAAGCCTTTGAGTTCCTGTAGAGGATAACCAACTGAAAGCTGATCACCTAGTGAAGCGGCACTTTTAGAAGCGGTGATGGGAGAAAATTCAGGTGGCAAACTTTCCGGTTTACTGGGTGCGGCTAATGTCTTAGCAACTAATAAATCACTATCAGTAGGCTTTTGCCCAGCAGTTTCGAGAGGCGTTTCCCGTTGTACCTCAGATTTTTCTTTAGACTTCTGTTTGTTCCCCAGTGTGTTAGTGTCAGCCTTCAGAACTGGGGTGGGATTTGCAGATTGTAAAGATTCAAGAATGGGAGGCGGTTCGGGCGGCAGAACTGGATGAAGCATACTTTAGCACGAATCAAGCTAACAAATAGCCAATAAATAGCCGGAAGGACATGACACATTATGCCTCCCAGCTTTTGCCTTCTGCCTAGATAAGATTTAGGCAAGCCACCCCGGAGGAGGACACTGGCGTTTCAGCCAGTTGTCCGTAGGCGTATAATGTATTCCGCCTTCCGGCAGTCACGGATAATTTGTCGCGCTTTTACTCGAGATCCCGACGACCAGGGTTACGAGCAGGGTCACTCGACAAAAATCCAAAGAAAAAGAGACCGACGAAGAAGGCAACAACTATATAAACAACGATTTTTAAAGTCAGCATTAAGATATCTCCTGTGGATATGACAAGCTTTCAGTGTCTGCAACGCAGAAAAGATAGCTCTATTATCTTACCCAAATCTTGTTCTCTTTTTGGAGAACACTAAATAGTAGATGTCCGGTACGATCTGTCCAAAAACCGGCTAACCACAGGGTAGTTCAGAGTCGTTCGCTTTGGAATGCAGGTATTGGCAAAGAATCGTTGCGGCAATTGAGTGTCCTTTGTTGTGGGTTATCTGACCTTTAAGTGCTCCTTAATTTTAAGTTGTCAACTCGTTAATGTCTCTAGTTAATGTTAGACGTTGACTCAAGGCAGATGTTTCCCAGTTCTGATGCCAATGAATGACAACTTTGTGTAAGAAACCCGGTAACTCATGAAGAAACCGGGTTTGGTGAATAGGCGTGAACCTATGAAATCAGATGAAATTGGTGTGACCACGCGAAAATCCAAAAAAGAACAGGGTGTGCTGGGTTCATAACTCACTCGGTTCTATGTCATTTTGGAATTCAAGCGCGTGCCATTTGACTGGAAATTTAGCCCACAGCAGAAAGTTCTTGTTGAAAGAAAGCTTGTAACACCTTTTGAGCTATTTGGGGACTTGTTAAACTAATTTCTGCTTTAGATTGATTAGGTTCGGCATGTTCCACTAAAACATCTGGCACACCAATGCGTTTGATGGGAACGACGATATCAGCATCTAACAGCGCTTCTGCAACTGCTGAACCAAAACCTCCCATAACACAACCTTCTTCCAAGGTGACAACGCGCTTAATTTTCTTAGCTAATGGGAAAATTAATTCGTTATCTAGAGGCTTGGCAAAACGGGCATTAATCACAGTGGCTTCAATGCCATGTTCTGAGAGAATTTCAGCAGCTTGCATTGCTGGGTTGACCATTGTACCATAGCCTAGCATCAACACATCATCGCCATTACGGAGAATTTCCGCTTTGCCGATTTCTAGGGGTTCCCAGCCTTCTTCCATTAACGGGACGCCGTAGCCGTTACCGCGAGGGAAGCGCATGGCGATCGCTCCTGTGGTATGATTTACGCCAGTCACCACCATCCGTTGCAGTTCCGCTTCATCTTTAGGTGCCATCAGTACCATGTTGGGGATGCAACGCAGATAGGCAATGTCGTACATTCCTTGGTGAGTCGGACCATCAGCACCAACGATTCCCGCCCTGTCAAGACAGAAGAACACTGGCAGGTTTTGGATACAGACATCGTGAATGATTTGGTCGTAGGCGCGTTGCAAGAAGGTGGAGTAAATAGCGACAACCGGGCGCATACCTTCAGATGCCAGTCCTGCTGCAAGAGTGACGGCGTGTTGTTCGGCAATCCCTACATCAATATATTGCTCGGGTAGCTTTGCTTGCAATTTATCTAACCCTGTCCCCGTTGCCATCGCGGCAGTGATTCCAACAATTTTAGGGTTTTGTTCCGCGAGTTTGACTAAGGTATGGGCAAAAACTTTAGAGTAGGCGGGGGGTTTGGGTTTGCTGGAGGGAACGGCTTTGCCAGTTGTCAAATTAAAAGGAGATTGGGCGTGGTAGCCAACTTTGTCTTGTTCAGCAATGTCATAACCTTTGCCCTTGACGGTTGCGACGTGTACCAAAACTGGTCCCGGTATTTGATGTGCTTGCCCGAAGGTAGCAATCAATTCCTCTAAATTATGCCCGTCCACAGGTCCGATGTAGGTAAAGCCGAGTTCTTCAAACACTGCGCCCACTTTCGGAACAGCTAAGCGCTTCATCCCTTCTTTGATCCGTCCCAGTTCCGGAGAAAAAGATTCACCTACGAAAGGAATTTGCTTGAATTGTTCCTCAAAGTTATCGGTGAGGAACTGCATTGGAGGGCTGAGGCGCATTTTGTTCAAGTAGCGCCCAATTGCACCCACGTTGGGAGATATAGACATCTCGTTGTCGTTGAGGACAACCAGCAGGTTAGTTTTGGGCAGGTGTCCAGCATGGTTGATGGCTTCTAATGCCATACCGCCAGTCAGCGCACCATCACCGATGATGGCAGCAACTTTAAATTTTTCGCCTTTGAGATCCCGCGCTAAAGCCATACCCAATGCCGCAGAGATACTGGTGGAAGCGTGTCCGGCCCCAAAGTGGTCAAACTTGCTTTCACCGCGCTTAAGATAACCAGCAATTCCATCTTTTTGCCGCAAAGTATGAAAGCTACTGTAGCGCCCTGTAATCAGTTTGTGAGGATATGCTTGGTGTCCGACATCCCAAATGACTTTATCGCGATCCAAATCCAGCGTTTGGTAAAGCCCTAATGTTAACTCTACAACACCCAATCCTGGTCCCAGGTGTCCCCCAGTGGCTGCTACAGTTTGAAGATGTTTGTCTCGAATCTGACGGGCAATCTGTTGCAGTTGTCGAATCGATAAACCGTGCAACTGGTTAGGATGGGTGATTTCACTCAAGTGCATATTGTAGGGTTTTCCTCTCTAGTTTTTGGTATTTTTGATTTTCCCACGCTCGGTTGGGTCTAAATGTGTAAAAATCCGGCATCGGAAAAATCGAGCACTAAAATTACTTGTTTTGTCACCAAAATTTAAGGTTTTGGGCGGTTTTTCTATGACAGTCGTTGGCTAAAACGCCGTTAAAGAGTTATAAAACTACCGAATTTTTCCAGTTTTCGTAAAACGGATCAAGTTGTGCTTCATACTAATTAGCATTTATTTACTTACATTGAAGCAGGGACAGAGCAATGGTAATAATGAAATTCTGGATTCTATCTACGAGTTTTTACGTAACACCTGATAGTATATAAAAAAATAAACTAGTAACTTTGACTAGAATACCACTAACTAGAGAAGCTTCGGCAGCTTACGGAGCAGGGGGATAATGTTAAAAAAATAGCAATTCCCCCAGAAGTGACTTCTGTTTGCCGCCAAGCGCAAAGCCGTTCTAGAAAAAAATGATCTTATTATTGAGAAGATTCTGGACTATTGTTACCACCGGGTACTGCCGGGGTTTCGGGTTGTGGCTGTTGCCTTTGCAAATATTTACTTAACACGTCAGCCATATCCCCACGAGTCATCGGTTGTAGCGGGGAAAGATTGCCTTGTGCATCTGTATTCACAAATCCCTCACTCGTTACCGTGGCGATCGCTTTTTTTGCCCAACTAGGAATAGACGCTGCATCTGGATATGGGGCAAGAATTTCATTGACAGTCTCGTCTGGAAACTGAAACACTCCATATGCTTGGGCAAAAATCGCCAAAGCTTCAGCCCTGGTGACTCGTTGATTGGGGAAAAACAGATTCCCACGATAGCCTTTCATAATATCAGTTTTTAAGACTATCTGGATATCCTTAAACGCTGGATTGGAAGCAGCGACATCTGCCACTTTTAGATTCTCTTTCGTGACAGCTTGTCGTTTATCCAGTTGAAAAGCCTTCACCATAATAGAAGCTAACTCTGCCCGACTCAGCAAACGTTCTGGATAAAACTCTCCATCTGGGTAGTTCGTCATCACTTTAGCAGCAATGACCTTTGCAATTGGATTGGATGGTTTTTCAGTACTGGGTTTTTCTTGGGCATGGACTATGTTGGGAACAAATTGCAGTAATGCTATCAATGAAAGACTACCTAGAAGCTGACGCATGATTACAACCATTTTTAGCTGCTACTGTGAATCCACAAAAAAAACTGCGGTACTTAGGTTAACACCATTTCTAATTTAGCTGTATCCAGAAATGTGTATGTCTGTATAGTGACGAATGACTGTTTAGTAATGTTGCGTAGACACTTATAGTTATTTAATCGCTGATCTGCACTCCTTGTGTCCAGCATTGTCAGGTATCAGCTTTTCGTTGCTAGCTTTGGTAATCTTTTTTATCATTTATGGTAATTGCAGTTATCAATATTTATCGCACCGCATACAATGACAGGTGTTCTTTCAAAGAAATTATCATGTCTCAAACTTCTATCGCCGTTTCCACCTTAGCCGATGCCGTCAATCAAGCGCTGGACGTAGTTGATCAAGCGCTGCAAGCAAATGCGAATGACGTCGCTGCTTTAGAAATTCAAACTCAAAAAGTTCATGATTTAACAGCGCAATTACAAAATGCAACTCAGGATGATGCCAAAACAGCTAAGATTCTTAGAACTCTAACTAACAAGCTCAAAGACTTAACGCAAAAAGCACATACAGCGACTCTTAACACATAGCATATATATAGGAATCCGGTTTGATTTTTAAAAAGATACGTAGGGTGTGTTAGCGCGAGAGTACGGCAGCAAACCCTTGATAATGGTGCGTTACGGATTTTATCCTAACGCACCCTACAATACCTAATTTTGTTCAAAAATCAAATAGTAGTCCTATAGCAATCCTAAATTATTTGTGAAATCTTTTCTTCTTTATTTACTTCGCGTTCTAGTCTTGTCCTAACACGCGACTATGCACTCAAAGCCTCCCGTGAGGAATACGCGATCGCCGTTCATTACAAAGTAATTTCCACACATTAAATAGGATTGCTGTAGCAGCTTTCAATTTAGTATATTACTACCTTGTTTCTAATGGAATGGGTATCTATACCATGCCAATTAAACTGTATTTAACTATTGATATCAAGAAAAAAAAGCATTTAATTAATGTTTTCAAAAAGGCAATCTTAGAATTCAAAGCTTTCAATTTTTCTACTGCTGTGTCAGAAAAATTGGTAATTTTGACAAAGAGTCTTTTATTGCAAAATTACAAACTGGCTTAGCACGAAAACTAACAGCAGAAAGCTTCATTCCAACGCAGTCCATTATTAAGAAGTTTTAAAAATCAATATACACATCATCCTTGGAATTGGCGATTAAGATTAACAAAAGTACTTCTTGACCATAATTAAGCGGTTTCTACTGCAAAAATCAAACTTCCGTCAGCTATTGATTGATAAAAATGGGCTATGAGTTTCAGGCTGTGTCATCTGCCCACTACTATGTTCTATAGTAAGTTTTTGAGGAGCTTTGGGAATGACCGCAGCAGCAGACCCCGTAAAGTTGAGCAAGCAAGAAGTTGGCAAAGCCGCCGCCGCCTTGGTACAATCAGGTTCTATTGTCGGGTTAGGTACGGGGTCAACAACAGCGTACGCAATTCAGTTTATAGGCGATCGCCTCAAGTCGGGGGAGTTGAAAGATATCGTTGGTGTCCCCACTTCGTTTCAAGCAGAAGTTCTGGCTAAGCAGTACGGCATTCCACTCACCACCCTAGACGCTATTGACCACATTGATATTGCAATTGATGGTGCGGATGAAGTTGATCCACAAAAGAATTTGATTAAAGGTGGTGGTGCCGCACATACCCGCGAAAAAGTTGTAGATTACCTAGCAAATCGATTCATTGTAGTCGTGGATGGTGCCAAATTAGTTGACCGACTCGGTTCTGTTTTTGCCGTCCCAGTAGAAGTCATACCAATGGCAGTTACGCCTGTAACGCGGGCAATTGAAAAACTTGGTGGCAAACCAGAACTCCGTATGGGCGTGAAAAAAGCTGGTCCAGTGATCACCGACCAAGGCAACATGGTTATAGATGTCAAATTTGACAATATTGATGACCCAGTCAATCTAGAAAAAACACTGAATAATATTCCTGGTGTTTTGGAAAATGGTATTTTCGTCAACTGTACAGATGTGGTCTTAGTTGGCGAAGTCAAAGATGGTCAACCTGTAGTCCGGGAATTGTAGTTATTTGAACTAAGGGCGTAAGGGTACTGAGAGGCAATGCCTTACGCCCGTGTTAAATCTTGTTCTAAATACCTGAGTGTAAAAAACCAGAAGCAATGTTAACTTCTGTCTTTAATCTTGTCTATAAGTATTATTTTTAACATCTATCAGCCATAATTTTTCGAGGTTAGCAACTTGTCTGCGGAAAACAGCAACTCGATACTTTTTATAAGTAATTATTCCTAAAAGGAGAACAATAGGAAAGGAAATAATAGAAAACCCTATAAGATTATTGGTATGGGCATCAGTAGAACCCTTGGAGTGGGTATTTACAGAGTGAGTTGTTGGCTGACTGCTTAAGTAGTGTGGCATCAATACCTCCAAAGACATTATCGTTCCATTAATAAGTCTTCAATGGGAACGTTTTATTTTTCGTATAAGTAGGAGATTTTCCGGATTGATCTAGACTGTGGTTGCTAAAACAAAGACTTTTCCTAGTTTTCAGGCTTAAAAAGGCTTTTTCCTTTGTTTGGTAACAAGTAAACTCAGATCTTGCACCTATCCGTATAACTGTCTTTACCCAAATCACCTTGGGCAAGCTCGATCACACCCATTGAGGTCAGTGTAGCGGTGGCTGTTTTTAATTGAGGTTGACTGTTATCTTTATTTGTTACCTCTGATGAAATTAATTTTCATCAAATATATTAGCGTGATGCTAGCCATTCTTTGAATCTGAATGTAATTTTTTGTTACTTATATAGTATTTGCTATCCCAAGAAGGCATTGGGGGCTGTTGATTTCAGATTTTAGATTGGGGAGATCCAAAATCCAATGATGTTATACAGACGATTTGGACGCACAGAATTAAAAATGCCAGTGTTTTCCTGCGGTGGCATGAGATACCAGCATAAATGGAAGGATGTCCCGCAATCGGAAATACCCCGTAATAACCAGCAAAATCTAGAAGCAACTATTCGACGCGCAGTCGAATTAGGAATTAATCACATTGAAACTGCCCGTGGTTATGGAAGTTCCGAAATGCAGTTGGGGAGAATTTTGCCAACATTTCCACGTGAACAGTTAATTGTTCAAACTAAAGTCGGTCCGATGGCAGATGCAAAAGAATTTCAGCTTGACTTTGAAAAGTCACTACGAAATCTGCAGCTAGATTATGTTGACTTGCTAGCAATACATGGCATCAACAATGCTGAGTTATTAAACTACAGTATCCGTCCTGGTGGCTGTTTAGAAGTAGCAAAAAAACTTCAGGCACAAGGAAAAGTTAGGTTTATCGGTTTTTCCACACATGGAGCAACAGATATCATTATCCAAACTATTGATACTAACCAATTCGATTACGTCAATTTGCATTGGTACTACATAAATCAAGTCAATTGGGCTGCAATTGAAGCAGCAAATCGCCAAGATATGGGCGTATTTATTATTAGCCCATCTGATAAAGGGGGAATGTTGTATAAACCACCACAAAGATTAGTGAATCTTTGCACTCCTTTGAGTCCAATGGTGTTTAATGATTTGTTTTGTCTAAGTCACTCTCAGGTACATACCTTAAGTATAGGCGCTGCAAAACCTGAAGATTTTGACGAACATCTGAAAACTTTAGATTTGCTGGATAATACATCCGCAATTTTGCCACCAATTTTGGCACGGCTAGAAGAAGAAGCTATTGCCACCTTAGGGGAAAACTGGGTGAAAACTTGGCATATCAATTTACCAACTATTGAGGAAACTCCAGATCAAGTCAATATTCGAGCGATTTTATGGTTAAGGAATTTGGCGATCGCCTACGATCTGTTGGAGTACGCCAAAATGCGTTACAACATGCTTGGCAATGCTAGTCATTGGTTTCCTGGTAACAAAGCTGACAAGGTAGATAAACTAGATTTGCGGCAATGTCTCAGCCGCAGTCCTCATGCTGAAAGAATTCCTCACCTCCTTACAGAAGCACATCAGATGTTGGCGGGTAAAGAGGTACAGCGCTTGTCCCAAAGTTAGTGTTGTATAAATTCTGAATTATCAATTATGAATGATGAAGCTTTTTCAATCATTCATAATTTTTTGACGCCATAACTCAAAAAACTTTTCGTCAACCGAAAGCTTACAGCAGAATTCAGAATTCCGCAGCTAGGAACTCAGAAGTAAAATTTGCTCGCTTGTCTTGCTTTTAGACAACAGCGTTGTACTTAATTTACTTGTAAGGTACTGTATATAGCGGTTGTCAGTTAAGTGGAATACATCAAGAAATAAGAACCACAGATGGACACAGATGGACACAGATAAATAATTACTTCATCCAAACGAGAAGCAGTATATTGAAATTCTTGTTGAATCTACACTTTGCAACATTTTAAACCACACACTTCCAGGAATATTTTCAAAAAATTAGGCAGACAACTTGGGCGTGCTGTGTCTTTTTTCGTTTTATCTAGCAAGCATACGTAGAAATATTAATACTATAAAAAAGTATTTATAAATAATTTACACTTGTCTGTGTCCATCTATGGTTAAAATCAAAAATCGATAAACAATTGGTCTAAATTTCAGAAAATAACAACTGAAATTAGAATTATTAGGCTGCAATCACTATTATGGCTATTAATCGTCGTCATTTCTTATTGTTACTCGGAGCTAGTGCAGGTGCTTTTACCTTAGATGCTTGTGCCTTGGCACAGAATGCGCCAAGCCAAAACAAACCAAGCCCAGGTAAAACAGCCGCTATTGAACTACCACCGTTGCCTTATCCGTACGAGGCGCTGGAACCACACATCGATGCTGCAACAATGCGGTTTCATCACGATAAACACCATGCGACTTATGTAAAAAACTTAAATGCAGCATTAGATAAACATCCAGAACTGAAAAACAGAACTGTTGAACAACTGCTGCGTGACCTCAACAGCGTACCAGAAGATATTCGTAGAACGGTACGCAATAACGGTGGTGGTCATGTAAACCACTCGATGTTTTGGAGAATTATGAAGCCGAAGGGTGGTGGAGAACCAACAGGGGCGATCGCATCCGCCATTAATCAAAACTTCGGCAATTTTGCTGCATTCAAAAAGCAGTTTAACGAAGCTGGTGCAAGTCGTTTTGGAAGTGGTTGGGCTTGGCTAGTCCGCACCAAAGATGGCAAGCTTGCGGTGACAAGTACAGCTAATCAGGATAGTCCCCTAAGTGAAGGCAACTACCCAATTATGGGCAATGACGTGTGGGAACACGCATATTATCTCAAGTACCAAAACCGCCGCGCCGACTACTTGGATGCTTGGTGGAATGTCTTGAACTGGGATGAGATTAATAAGCGGTTTGCAGTAGCAAGTAAAACTGCTTGAGTAGTACTGAGTGCTGAGTAAACCATTATCTTACTCAGCACTCATGACTCAAAGCTTCCGCACTTTAAAGCGGCTTTTGGGTAGGTATACCAACAGGACGGGGAAACTGAACTGGTGTGGTTGCTACTTTACGCAAGTAAAGGCAGTGACGGATGCTATCAGTTAAGGGAGTTGTAAATTTTTCAATTGATTCAACTACCCCACCCAACTGATTAACGGCATTTTCCAAAGCTTTTGTTTCTTCTTGTGTCCAATTGCCCCGGTAGATTACGGCTAAACCGCCCTGCTTAAGCAATGGCAAGGCATATTCTGCACAGACAGACGCTGTCCCAACAGCGCGAATAAGGGCAACATCATAAGTTTGTCGGTGCTGGGGATGCTGAGCGACTTCTTCAGCTCTACCAACAAGAGTTTTAATATTGGTAAGGTCAAGTTCAGCGCTGATTTTTTCAAGAAACACAATTTTTTTTCGGGTAGAATCAAGCAGTGTCACGGTAGAATCAGCCACAGCAATTGCGACTGGAATTCCTGGAAAACCTGCGCCCGTGCCAATATCTATAAAAGATAGAGAACTCGGGAGAGTCGGAGGAGTCGGGGCAGAAGTAACATCCTCATCTCCCTCATCTCCCTCATCTCCCTCATCTCCCTCATCTCTTAAAAGGGGGGCAATTCCTCGTAGAGAATCCCAAAGATGTTTTTCCCAAAACTCTTGGGGGTCGGTAATGCGAGTTAGGTTAAACTGGCGGTTACCTTCTAAGATGAATTCGTAAAGCTGTTGGAATTGCACCTGCTGTTGGACAGTGGGAGTCCAATGAAGAGTTTGCTGCCAAATATTTGCCATTTCAGGCAAAGAAGGCGATTTCAAGTTGTTCACAGTCACACAAATCGCTTTGGATTGTATCGCAAGTTTTCTTTCTTTATTGTGAGAGCAATTCTATGGAGTGTAGGGTATAGGGTAACAATGCCCACCTTATTTATAAAACTGTAAGTTTTTCCTATGTTGAAGCTGTATCACGATCCGATTTCTCCAAATTCGCGCCGTGTCTGGATTACTCTGTTGGAGAAAGAACTTGAGTTTGAATTGGTGGAGGTGAAACTGGATGGCGAACAGTTTCAACCAGAATTTCTGGCGCTCAACCCCTTCCACCACATTCCAGTTTTGGTAGACGATGGCTTTAATATAGTAGAGTCTTTGGCAATTTTAGATTATTTAGAGAAAAAGTACCCCAAGCCTGCGATGTTGCCAACTGATGCGAAGGATTTGGCGATCGCCCGAATGGTGCAACTAGTCACTGTGAATGAGTTGTTGCCTGCCACTGTTCCAGTGTTTCCGGTGATGTTAGGCTTACCTGTAGGAAATCCAGAAAAAATCGAACAGGCAAAGCAGAAAGCGGTAACGGTACTGAAGTTTTTTGAGAATTTATTAGGCGATCGCCCTTACTTTGGCAGTCAAAACCTAACTTTAGCCGAGGTTGTGGCTGGTACTGTAGTACCCTGGTTGCCGAGAGGGGGTGTGCCCTTGAGTGATTATCCAAAATTGAGTGCTTGGTGCGATCGCCTAATAGCACGTCCGACATGGCAAACTACTGAGGCTACACCGCAGGCAATGGAAGCGTTTAAGTCTCGTATGGCGGCAAGAATGGCGTAGAAACCCACACCCTAGCAGAAGGTTGCAAAATTTAAGTGTTGGGGACGGTTGTTGGGGGAAATGCTCCAAAATATAGGACTCCTCCGCAGATTTTTGAACGACACGTAGGGTGGGCAGTGCGAACGCAAAACCCGGATGTAGTGGGCAAAATACGGTAAGCACTGCCCACCCTACAATACTAGGTGTTGGGGACGGTTGTTGGGGGAAATGCTCCAAAATATGTCTAGGTATTTATTGCCCCGGACATCATTTTGAGGCTCCCTTACCCAATCCCTAATCCAAGGGTCCCCAATCCCCAGTCTGCTTTACTTGAGAACCGCTATATGCAATCAGCCTAGTTTTATAAAGGACTCAATTTTTGCATACTGTGTCTGTTTACCCTTTTTTTACTTGAGCTAAAAGCCTGAAAATGGCAAACTATCTGTAAAGTTTGTTTAAACCAAAAATTTCTATGAAAATAACTTGGAAGCTTTGACTTTGCATGATGAAATAAAAATGATTTAATACAATTCTTGTCAAAGTACTCTTAATGAGTATAACGAACGTACAGAAACAGTCTTGAACTATAAACAGTCTTATATACTTTAGTTTTCGTCAAGACTAATACTAACTTTAGCAAAACCTCTACTCACGACTTTATTCCTCGACTATGAAACAACCTGCTGCTATTACAACTGCAATATTCACGACTTGCGCTATCCTGCTAACAGCTTGTGGCGGCGGCACTAACAGTAGTACAAACACTGGAACTAACAGCACCCCAAATTCTGCAACCAACGCTGCTGCGACAACAAGTACATCTGGTGCTATTCCTATTGGTATTGCCTTGGCGCAAACGAGCAACGTGGCATTACTTGGTCAAGAGGGATTTGTTGGAGCCAAAATGGCGGAGAAGTATTTCAATGATAAGGGTGGCATCAATGGCACTCCAATTCGATTAGTTATGCAAGATACTGGCGGAGATGAAGCCGGAGCAATTAACGCTTTTCAAACTTTAATTAACAAAGATAAAGTTGTGGGTATTGTTGGTCCTACTTTATCACAGCAAGCTTTTAGTGCCGATCCGATTGCAGACCGTGCTAAAGTTCCAGTGCTTGGAGCATCAAATACGGCAAAAGGAATTCCAGAAATTGGTGATTACGTTGCGCGTGTATCTGCACCCGTTTCTATCGTTGCTCCTAATTCGGTGAAAGCTGCCCTCAAGCAGAATCCCAATATTAAGAAAGTTGCAGTGTTTTACGCTCAAAACGATGCCTTTAACAAGTCAGAAACAGAAATTTTTCAGAAGACAGTTAAAGACCAAGGGCTAGAATTGGTAACAGTTCAAAAGTTCCAAACCACTGACACCGACTTTCAAGCGATCGCCACCAATGCTCTTAACTTAAAACCCGATTTGGTAATCATATCTGGTTTGGCTGCGGACGGAGGTAACTTAGTTAGACAACTGCGGGAACTAGGTTATAAAGGCATAATTGTAGGTGGTAATGGCTTTAACACACCAAATATCTTCTCAGTGTGCAAAGCGCTTTGCGATGGGGTGTTGATTGCTCAAGCTTACAGTCCTGAACATCCGGGAGAGATTAATACAATATTTCACAAAACCTATGTTAATCAATACAAAAAAGAACCTGCCCAATTCAGTGCTCAATCTTTTACAGCAGTACAGGTGTATGTAGAAGCTCTGAAAGCTTTGGATAAAAAGACCAAAATTAGTACAATGTCCATTGATAAACTGCGGACTGAATTAAATAAGCAATTACTAGCAGGAAAATACAACACTCCTCTGGGTGAAATCTCTTTCACACCAGTAGGTGATATCGTTCAAAAAGATTTTTACGTCTCCCAAATTAAGATGGATAAAGACGGAAATAATGGCAAGTTTGTATTCTTAAAATAGCTGCAATATGGAGATAAATCTGGTTTTACAAAAGTTGTTGAATGGTTTATCCATAGGCAGTGTCTACGCTATTTTTGCCTTGGGATACACCTTGGTTTACTCCATTTTGGGCATCATTAATTTAGCTCATGGTGCAGTTTTTACCTTAGGTGCTTATCTGACATATGCACTCGTAGGTGGTGCTTTTGGATTTAATGGATTGCTGGCTAATGCATCGCTACCTATACAACTACCATTTGCTGTTGCCTTGATTTTAGGAAGTATCCTTGCAGGGTTAGTTGGCGTGGCAATTGAACGTCTTGCCTTTCTCCCTTTGCGACAGCGGGGTTCTGACCCTTTACTCACAGTTGTTTCCAGTTTGGGTGTAGGAGTGGTTATTGTTAACTTGCTCCAGTACCTGGTAGGAGCGGAAAGTTACACATTTCCAGCAAACACTTACGGAAATTTGCCACCTTCTATCAATTTTGGTACAGCCGAAAACCCGATTCCGATTCGCACTGTTCAACTGGTGATTTTTGCTATATCAGTAGTGATTGTGGCAATTCTGACTCTATTCATCAATTACACAAAGTATGGTAAAGCAATGCAGGCGATCGCCGAAGATCCAACGACCGCAAGTTTGTTGGGAATAAACAGCGATCGCTTTATTGTGCTGACATTTTTTATCAGCAGTTTTATCGCAGGAGTGGCGGGAACATTGGTTGCTTCTAGTGTCAGCATTGCGGGACCTTATTTTGGACTGAGTTTTGGGTTGAGGGGGTTATCAGTCATTGTCTTGGGGGGTTTGGGGAGTATTCCCGGTGCAGTGCTGGGAGGTTTGGTGATTGGATTGGTGGAGGCGTTTGTCCCTGGGGAATACTCAGGGTATAAAGATGCTGTTTCCTTTGGAATCCTATTTATTATGTTGTTAGTTCGACCCCAAGGTTTACTCGGGCGTCGATTTGTACAGAAGGTGTAAAAGCAATTGGTAACTCAATGATTATCGACCCAGAAAAAGTACCTACTGAAATCAGAACGAATTATCCTGATGAGTTCAAGCCAATTGTTGCAGGACGGCTTCGACAACGGTTAGGCAACTTTGCAGGGCTTAAGAACTTTGGGGTAAATCTGGTGAAGTTAGAACCTGGAAGCAGTTCTGCTTTGCGACACTGGCATTCGCATGAAGATGAATTCATATATATTTTGGAAGGTGAACTCACTTTAATCACAGATGCAGGTGAGGAAATTCTTAAACCAGGAATGGCGGCGGGATTTCCAGCCAATGAAGCGAATGGACACCATTTGGTGAATCGTTCGTCGGTAGTTGGTGTTTATCTGGAGGTGGGCGATGCTCCGAAGGAGCCGCTACGCGAACGCATACCCTACGACGAAGTGACATATCCTGATCATGATTTGATAGCAAAAGCCAGTCCTGATGGCAAATTCAGCGTATTTATCCACAAGGATGGAACACCCTACTAAAGCTTAGTCAAAATTCTTTAAAATGGCTGAATTTATCGCTACTTACGGTTCTCTTATCGTCTCTATGGTACTAGGGGCGCTGCTGGGGCTATCGCTATACTTACCACTGATGGCTGGACAGTTGTCTATGGCAAGCCCTGGCTTTTATGCTTTGGGTGGTTATATTGCTGCAATTCTCTCCACAACCGTTTTTTCTTCCACAACTGGTTCATTCCCGATTCCACTGCTATTACTGGAAATGTTGATTGCTGGTGTGGTTTCTGGTTTATTGGGTGTGCTGGTGGGAATTCCAGCATTGCGGTTGCGGGGGATTTATTTGGCGATCGCCACCATTGCCTTTGTGGAAGTTCTGCGAGTCATCTCCCTAAATTTAGATATTACAGGTGGTGCTGTCGGCATTTTTGCCATCCCTCAACCTTTTCAAACACCAATCGAATACTTGTGGATTGCATTGCCATTGCTGCTTATCAGCATGATATTCATTTACCGTTTAGAACGCATCCGAGCAGGAAGGGCATTCATCGCTATCCGTGAGGATGAATTGGCAGCAAGTGCGATGGGAATTAACCCAACTTACTACAAAGTTTGGGCATTCACATTAGGGTGTATTCTGGCAGGAGTGGTTGGTGCAATTAGCGCCCACTTTCTCAATACCTGGAATGCACGCCAAGGCACCTTTGATGCCAGTATTATTTACTTAACTTTCGTGTTAATTGGTGGTTCCAGAACTTTTCTAGGTTCAGTCGTTGGAGGTATGGTATTTACAGCTCTGCCAGAAGTGTTGAGAGCAATAGCAGATACAGGTGGTTTACCTACTTGGCTAGCGCAATTTTTGCGAGATGGTAGATTAATTATCTTTGGATTACTTATAGTTATTGGTACGATATTTTTCCCCCAAGGTCTTGTCACTCCAGATTTATTTAAGAAACGCAAGAAACGCAGCAATGATGTATTGAAATAAGACCTTTTGAAATAAGTAGAATGACTCAAGAAAATGTGACGAAAACTGTATTTGGGCTACCGATATTAGAGGCGAAAAACCTCACTCGTCGCTTTGGGGGGCTAGTGGCGGTCAATAATGTCTCTTTCGTAGTCAACCAACATGAAATTTTTGGACTGATTGGCCCCAATGGTGCTGGCAAGACAACTTTATTTAATTTAATAACAGGATTAATTACACCTTCTAGCGGGGAATTACTTTATCAAGGTGCAGAAATTTCTCAACAACCTCCCCATAAAATTGCAGGTTTAGGTATTGCGAGAACATTCCAAAACATTCGCCTATTTGCTGAACTATCTGCATTAGAAAATGTTAGAATTGCGCGTCATTTACAGACTAAGAGTAGTTTGCTTAAAGGTGCTCTAGGACTGCCACCTACTCTCAAAGAGGAACAAAAAAACAAGCAAAAATCTCTAGAATTACTAGAGCTTGTTGGTTTGGGTGAGCGTATCGACGAAAAAGCCAAAAACTTTTCCTACGGAGACCAACGACGACTGGAAATTGCCCGCGCCCTTGCCTTAGATCCGCAAATTTTACTATTAGACGAACCAGCTGCGGGTATGAACCCCAGTGAAAAGCAACAGCTAAGTAAATTTATCCGTAACCTCCGCGACAAATTCAACTTGACAGTAATTCTGATTGAGCATCATGTACCTTTGGTGATGGGTTTATGTGACCGAATTGCCGTTTTAGATTTTGGTCAATTGATTGCTTTAGGGGAACCATCTGTTGTCAGAAATGACCCAGCTGTCATTGACGCATATTTGGGTAACGACTAAGGATATTAACCACAGATGCACACAGATGAACACAGATATATTAAATAATCAACAAGATTTTAAAATATTAGAAATTAAAGACCTTTATGTTAACTATGGGGGCATAGAAGCTCTACAAAACATTAATTTAGTTGTGAACAATGGCGAGGTAGTTACTTTGATAGGTGCCAATGGTGCTGGCAAAACGACGACTCTCCGTGCTATCTCCAAAATAGTGAATCCTCGCCAAGGCAAAATTATGTACAGCGGACGTAATATTACCCGCCGCCAAACACACGAAGTTGTACAACTAGGTATTGCTCATTGTCCTGAAGGAAGAAGAGTATTAGCACGGCAAACAGTTTTAGATAATTTACTCTTAGGTGCTTATATTCGCTCTAATCAAACACAGGTAAGAAATGATATTCAGTACCAATTTGAGATGTTCCCCCGTTTAGCACAAAGGCGCAATCAACTCGCGGGAACCCTCAGCGGTGGTGAACAACAAATGTTAGCCATAGCCCGTGCTTTGATGAGTAAACCTAAACTTTTGCTTTTAGATGAGCCTAGCTTGGGTTTAGCACCTACGATTGTTCGGGAAATTTTCAGCATTATTCAGAATTTGCGTGCTACAGGCGTGACTATCCTTTTGGTTGAACAAAACGCTAACCTTGCCCTACAAATTGCAGATCGTGGTTACGTATTAGAAGCTGGTTGTATTACCCTGTCAGGTGCAGCATCGGAATTAATCCGCGATGAGAGAGTAAAAAAGGCTTATTTAGGGTGATTAAGTTATTAGACTTCTTGCATTCATTCCAAAAAAAAGAATAATTAACCACAGATGGACACAGATGGACACAGATGGAATCAAAGAGATGCAAGAGATGTATTACACATGGTACAGTTACAAACCCAAACTTTAACGTTGGAAGAGTTTATCAAATTACCAGAAACTAAACCAGCGAGTGAATATATTGATGGTCAAATTATTCAAAAACCAATGCCTCAAGGAAAGCATAGTGTAATCCGTGGCTCATTGGTTAAAGCTATTAACGAAGTGGTTGAAAGTCGGAAAATTGCTCTCGCCTTCCCAGAATTGCGGTGTACCTTTGGTGGACGTTCAATTGTGCCAGATGTCGCTGTGTTTGCTTGGAAGCGAATTCCCATAGATGAACGTGGAGATGTAGCAAATGTTTTTCAAGCTGCTCCAGATTGGACAATAGAAATTCTTTCTCCAGACCAAAGCCAGACGAAAGTAACAAGTAATATATTACATTGCCTTGAGCATGGTAGCTCCTTGGGTTGGCTGATTGATCCAGATGAGCGTGCAGTGTTAGTTTATCCGCCTGGACAACAACCACAATTTTTACAAAAAGAACAGGAAATATTACCCGTTCCTAATTTTGTCAACGAGTTTCAATTAAGTGTAGGGCAATTATTTGGATGGTTGAAGCTGTAAGTAAATGACCAGAATATTTGGTTCAGATTCCCGACTCCTTTAAACAGTCGGGAATCTTGTTGTTCACCAATGATTTAGGATTCTTATATAACGCAACTCAATGGAATGAAGTACAGATTTATCTGTGTCCATCTGTGTCCATCTGTGGTTCATTATTTCTTTGGTGTACCGTTACCACAGTTGCAAACCGCTATATTTAGGATAACCAAGACGGAATGTGAGTTAATAATGACTTTAGAGGATGTTTGTAAAGTACCGAGTTGTATCGAGATCCCCCCTAGCCCACGCCAGTCCGCTCAACGGGGGAAACCCCCGCACGCGGCTGGCTCCCCTTAAAAAGGGGGGAAAATAATCTCAAAATCCACCTTATGACGGGGGATTTAGGGAAATAGAAAAGTTTTTGATACATAACTAACTACTTTGAAAACATCCTCTTAAAAATTATTGAAAAACGCCTTATTAATAAGGAGTAAAGAATGCCATCTCAGGATTCAAATCGTACAAGCTCAAAACAAAGCTTGGAAAAACTGATCGAAACACTCGAACTGTCTGATTTACAAAAGCAGTTTTTGCGATCGCGCTGGCTGGAACAAGTATCGTGGATGGGGGGACGGGCTAGGGATGCTCGGAACTGGTATTACAGATTGCGACTCACAGCAATCATCGGTGGCATTATCGTTCCTATCTTGGTGGGTTTGAATACTAGCGACAACAAAAACTTTGCTTCATATGTTCGCTGGGGAACCGTTGGTCTTGGTGCAGTCGTTGCGATCAGCTCAGCTGTGGAAGAGTTTTTTCACTATGGCGATCGCTGGCGGCATTATCGGCACACAACTGAATCCCTAAAAACTCAGGGCTGGCAATTCTCCCAATTAGGCGGACTCTATAGTGGTTACAAGAGCCATCAAGAAGCTTTTTCTAATTTTGCTACCCAAATTGAAGATATCCTCCAACGTGATGTCGATGTATATGTCACCGAAGTTGTGTACAAGAAGGAAAAGCAAAAGGAAGAGAGTGAACAGGAGTTAATGAAAGAAATTATTCCTCAATCACCAACAGATAACAAAGCTTCTGAGAAAAATATTTCACAGTAAAAATTTTGATATTCTATTATCATTCATGAAAAACATTAAATATTTTCTTTTCCTCTCCTCTGTGTCCTCTCTTGCCTCGTGCGGTTAAATGAAAAAATAATTTCTTACAACTGAGTTTCTAAAATCTCGTTTCCAGGTTCCCCTTGGAAATGCGGTTGAGACGGTGCCGCAAGTCAGCAGGCAGCAGTTCGCCACTGGTATTCTCAGTCAGAGGCTGGGAACAAGGCAAAAGGTGTTGTAGTTGTAGGGTGGGCATTGCAATGCCCACCCTACGATTATTTTGGGTGAGAGGTGGAGAAAGTAATGGGTTTTGAAGATGACATTTTTATAAGTTACGCCCACATTGATAACCACCCGCTCACTGACGGGCAGGAAGGATGGATTTCTGATTTCCATCGCGCCTTGGAAATCCGTTTGGCACAACTACGGGGAGAAACACCAAAAATTTGGCGAGATTTAAAACTGCAAGGCAATGATTATTTCGGTGACACAATTCTAGAGCGATTTCCCAAAGTAGCGTTGCTGGTTTCTGTCCTCTCACCTCGCTATGTGAAGTCTGAGTGGTGTGTTAAAGAACTGCGGGAATTTTGTACAGCTGCTGCAACAACAGGTGGCGTTCGTGTTGCTGATAAATCGCGGATATTTAAGGTTATCAAAACCCCAGTTGAACGAAAACAGCATCCTCTGGAAGTGCAAGAACTTCTGGGCTATGAATTTTATCAGTTAGACCAGTCCGGTAGAGCAATTGAATTTAATAAGATATTTGGTGCAGAAGCGGAACGCAATTTTTGGAAAAAACTCGACGATTTGGCTCATGAGATTAGACAAATGCTGGACAAACTTTCCAGTCATGACAACGGCGCGAATGAGCAAACTCCCATTGCACCCACCGGAACCACGATTTATCTAGCAGAAACAACTTCTGATGTTGTAGAAGAACGCGATAAAATCAAGCGGGAGTTGCAACAGCGGGGTTATATTGTTGTTCCCGAACAATCTTTACCTCCTTATTATCCCGATTTTGAACAAGTTGTGCGTGAGAATTTGGAGCGCTGCAAACTTTCCATCCATTTGATTGGTGCTAGGTATGGTATTGTGCCAGAAGGCGCAGAGCGATCGCTTGTTGTTTTACAAAATGAACTCGCAGCTCAACACAGTCAAAACTCTCCTGAATTTTTGCGCTTAGTTTGGATGCCAGTAGGGTTACAGCCACAAGAAACGCGTCAGGAAGAATTTATCACATCTTTACAAAGTGATGCTAACCTGTTGCAGACAAGCTTAGAAGAATTCAAGACTATTATTAAAGATAAACTCAATCCTACGCCGCAGCCGACGAAAGATATTATTGCAGAAGATGGACCTTTGCGAGTTTACTTGATATGTGACCAGCGCGACAGAGAGGCGATCGCTCCTTTCGATGACTATCTCTACGACCAAGGATTTGAAGTGATATTGCCTTTGTTTGAGGGAGACGAAGCGCAGGTGCGTCAGTATCATCAAGAGCAACTACAGGTGTGTGATGTGGTGATTATCTACTGCGGTGATGTGAATGAACCGTGGCTGCAGATAAAACTAGGAGACTTACGAAAAGTTTATGGTTATGGTCGCTCAAAACCCATGCTGGCGAAAGGAATTTACATGGGTGAACCGCGTACAGAACAAAAGCGGCGGTGGTGTCGCACTCGTGAAGCACAGTTAATTCAAAATGTCAATGATTTAGAATTATTCGTAGCCCAACACATCCGGGGAGGGCAACGCTATGGTTAGCAGCCAAACTCGCCTAAATCCATTTCCGGGGTTGCGACCTTTTGAAGCGCACGAAAATGACGTGTTTTTTGGGCGGGAAGGGCAAACGGATGAATTACTTCGCAGGCTGCGGCGTCATCGGTTTTTAGCAGTTGTCGGCACATCGGGAAGCGGCAAATCTTCGCTGGTTCGGGCGGGGTTACTTCCGGCGCTGTACAGTGGATTCATGACCAAAGCTGGCTCAAGCTGGCGGGTAGCGGTGATGCGTCCGGGAAATGACCCGATTGCGAATTTGGCGCAGGCGCTGAATCATCCAGATGTCTTTGGTTTAGAGACAGAAGATGCCCCGATTCAAACAATTATTACCGAAACGGTTCTGCGACGCGGTGCTTTAGGACTGGTTGAAGTTGTGCAGCAGGCGAGAAGACCCAGTGATGAAAACTTGCTGGTTGTGGTTGACCAATTTGAGGAATTGTTTCGCTTCAAGCAAAACTCTCCCAGAAAAGATTCTGGAGATGAAGCTGCAGCATTTGTCAAGCTACTTTTGGAAGCAACTCATACTAAGTTGGATTCAAAAACCTCACCCCGCCCTCCGGGCACCCCTCTCCTTGCTAAGGAGAGGGGCGGGGGTGAGGTGATACCTATGAACGCAACTCAGTATCAGCAGCAGGAGTTACCCATTTATGTTGTGCTGACAATGCGTTCCGATTTTTTGGGGGACTGCGCCCAATTCCGGGATTTGCCGGAAGCAATGAATGACAGTCAGTACTTAATTCCTCGCTTAACCCGCGACCAATTGCAAGCGGCAATTACAGGTCCCGTCGGTGTTGGCAATGCTCAAATCACACCACGTTTGGTGAATCGGCTACTCAATGATGTGGGCGATAACCCAGACCAGTTGCCGATTTTGCAACACGCATTGATGCGGGCTTGGAACTACCACAAGATTGGAGAACCAATTGACCTGCACCACTATGAGGCGATTGGTGGGATGGACAAAGCACTGTCCCAACATGCGGATGAAATTTACAACCAATTACCAGATGACCGCTGCCAAAAGATTGCGGAAAAACTGTTTAAATGTCTTACAGAGAAAGGTCCCGATGGTCGCGGGATTCGCCGCCCGACAAAACTGAGTGAAGTTTGTGCGGTTGCAGAAGCAACCGAAGCCGCAGTAATCGATATTGTCGAGCAATTCCGCGCCCCTGGTCGGTCATTTCTCATGCCGCCTGTGGGCGTGAAGTTGGATGGGAATTCTGTACTGGATATTTCCCATGAAAGTTTCATGCGGGTTTGGCAGAAGTTAAAAGACTGGGTGGAACAAGAAGCACAATCGGCTCAGATTTATCGCCGTTTAGCGGAAACTTTAGCACTCTACCAAGAAAAGCAAGCCGGACTCTTGCGTGATCCGGAACTCACGATTGCTTTGAATTGGCGAGAACGTAATAAACCGAATCAAGCTTGGGCTAGGCGTTACAACCCGCAGTTTGAGCAGGCAATGCAGTGTTTAGATGAGAGTGCTAGAGCTCGTGATGCTGAGTTGGCTGAGAAAGAGCGACGCCAGCAAGAAGAACTGAGGCGACAACAAGAGGAAATTGAACGTCAAAAAAAAGCTCGCAGGAATATTACATATGCTTTGGTTGTGGCGGTGGCTGGTTTTCTTGCTGCAAGTGGGCTGGGGGTAGCGGCTTTCCTTCAGTACCGCCAAGCTCAACACAATGAAATCAAAGCTTTTAGAACATCCTCAGAGGCGTTTTTTTCTTCCAATCAGCAGTTAGATGCTTTGCTCGAAGGTATTAGAGCAGGGACAAAACTGCAAAAAGCAACCTGGCTAACAGCCGAACCCCAAATTAAAGCTGAGGTTGTGCCAACACTATGGCAAGCAGTCTACGAGATAAGGGAGCGCAATCGTTTAGAAGGTCATAGCGATGCGGTCATTGGCGTGAGTTTCAGCCCGGACGGTAAGACAGTTGCTTCCGCTAGTTCGGACAACAGCATCAAGCTGTGGAGCAGTGACGGGCGGTTGCTCAAAACACTCAACGGTCATAGTGCTGGGGTCATTGGTGTGAGTTTCAGCCCGGACGGCAAGACAGTTGCTTCCGCCAGTTCGGACCACAGCATCAAGCTATGGAGCAGTGACGGGCGGTTGCTCAAAACACTCAACGGTCATCGCCATGAGGTCTATGGCGTGAGTTTCAGTCCCGATGGCAAAACAGTTGCTTCCGCCAGTTATGACAACACGGTACGCTTGTGGAATATGCAAGGGCAGTTGCTCAAAACCCTCAACGGTCATAGCAATGCCGTCTGGGGCGTGAGTTTCAGTCCTGACGGCAAGACGATTGCTTCTGCCAGTAGGGACAACACGGTACGCTTGTGGAATATGCAAGGGCAGTTGCTCAAAACCCTCAACGGTCATAGCAATGCCGTCTGGGGCGTGAGTTTCAGTCCTGACGGCAAGACGATTGCTTCTGCCAGTAGGGACAACACGGTACGCTTGTGGAATATGCAAGGGCAGTTACTCAAAACCCTCAACGGTCATAGCGATGCCGTCTGGGGCGTGAGTTTCAGCCCGGACGGCAAGACGATTGCTTCCGCCAGTAGGGACAACACGGTACGCTTATGGGACGAGCAAGGGCAGTTGCTCAAAACCCTCAACGGTCATAGCGATGCGGTCATTGGCGTGAGTTTCAGTCCCGACGGCAAGACGATTGCTTCTGCGAGTTTGGACAAGACGGTACGCTTGTGGAATGTGCAAGGGCAATTCCTCAAAACCTTGAATGCTCGTAGTGGTGCCGTCTGGGGCTTGAGTTTCAGTCCCGACGGCAAGACGATTGCTTCTGCGAGTTTGGACAAGACGGTACGCTTGTGGAAT
>NZ_CAWUDP010000099.1:0-35633 GCF_963920835.1 Scytonema sp. PCC 10023 | reverse complement strand
TCCTCTCACGCCAAATCAGAGATTCTGGCGTGAGGCTCCTGCTGATCTAGCTGAAGGTGAGCGTAACATGGTTGCTGAAACTGGGCGACCACCAGAGTACGAAATTTTTATGGCGATCGCTGATAAAGTCGGTTGGGATTTACGAGGAAATCCTGTTTATGTAAGGACACCGGAAGGTGAAGAGGTGTTGCGAAAGACGACTCGCAATGTAACTTCCCGAAATGCCAAAGGTGAAGTCATAGAAATTACCAAAGAAGTTGAAGAACCCATGATTGATGATCAACTTCCGGCAGTAACCCAGTTATTTAAGAACTGGCTAGCACAGAAATCTCCGAGGTGGTTGTATGTGTAGTGCTGCCGCTCTCCCAAAATTGGTCAACCTGGAGCATCTAAATTTTTCATGGCTGGTGTTGCTCAAATTTCTGATCCAGAAAGAGTTACCTGGGAACTGAATGCACTCCGCTCAAGCTTGATGACTCATCCTCGCTTCAAGAATATTCCCTCTATGCAACCTGAAGCTAAAAAGACTGCGATTACCTTTCATGCAAAAGACGATCATCCCGAAATTCGGCAAAAGGTTTTTGAACTGATCCAGTCTTTCGACATCAAAGTTTTAGTGGCAATTCGGAGTAAAACTGATATGGCAGAATCAGCAAAAGCAGACTTTAAGAGTTTGGGCACAAAGCTTCAGCAGAATGCAATTTACGACGATCTCATAACACGCTTATTCAAAAATCTGCTCCATAAAGCAGACGTTATCCAAATTGCTATTGCTAGACGCGGTAAGGCAGTACGCGAAGAAGCACTAGAACAAGCCATCAATCAAGCTCAAAAAAACTTTGAGTCTCAATGGAAAATAAGTTCAAATAGCTCTATCATCATTGAGCCTACTTATCCATCTGAGGTTGCTGGTTTACAGATCATCGACTATTACCTGTGGGCTGTACAGCGATGCTATGAACGCGAAGATGACCAGTTTTTTCTGCCCCTTGCCAAGAAATATAGACTCATTATGGACTTGGACGATAAGCGCAACAAGCCTTATGGGGAGTGGTATGGCGATCGCAACCCATTATCTATTGAAAAGCTAAAAGGGGCTAGGTCTAAGTAGGATCACTACTCGGACACACGGCATGAAGCCGACGTTCGCCCCTGTAAATACTATTGTACATCATATAAATCCAACCATTCAAAATCCTTAATTATAGCGATTTCATCACTTCATGTGGTGGCAGATTTGAAGAGATTAATCGTTAGGGCTTATGGTTCGGAGCGATGCCCCGCAGACAAGCTCGCAACTACGCCTCCATTGAGCAGTTAGGGGCATAGCTCATTATTATATGGAATTTTTCTACATAGCACCCTCATTGAGGGGCAATATGCGGAAGCTTTCCGTATAGCGTCCCTCTCAAAAGGATTAGACTGAAATCGATATATCCTACAAACTGGCGTCCTATCGCACCCTACTGCTGCTAAAAGATGTTGGTGTTTGTTGAGCAACATTCTCCTGTATCGGCGGACGCAGGCAAAGATACACAAGTGGACCGAAAAGTGGGACAAGTGCTGTTACCCAAAACACTTGGGGATTATTCCAACGCCGTCGCGCCATATCATCACCAAGGACGGTTGGGAAGAGTAAGCAAAACAAGCAAAACGCCAAACTCATGCCATTAATAAAGCGATCGCTCTGAAACTGCTGCCAAAAGCCTACCCAATCCCCTAAAAAAGCATAAATCAGCAAACCAAGAGTGCTTAAACTCAGGGCAATACCAAAAAACCGAGAATCCAACAGCTGCAAAAAAGCATCCTTCCGTCCCGAAAATTGTTGATTCGGTTCTCTCAAAGCCAAATAAGGTATAAGACCAAGCGTACCTGAAGCAATGGACGCTATAGCAAAGGGATAGAAAGGAATCCACTGCATCCTGCCATCAAAGAACAAAACACCACTGTAAATCAGCAGCCAGATGCCAACAAGCGAGAATAAGGAGAGGATAACTGGATTTACATTTACCCAGTTCAAAGTGAAGATATTTTTGAGCAACTCAAGAGTTTCCTCTAAGTGCAGTGGAGGAGCCAAAAATAATAGATACGCTATAAATCCAACCCACAATAACCAAAGAGCAATTTTTCTATTCATAATCTTAATTTCCCGCTGGTTGTTGCTGATTCGATATAATCTCTCCACCCGCTTCTTTTAAAGGGAGACGCATACATAAATACATCAACGGACCAAATAGCGGTATTAATGAGATCAACCAGAACAACTGAGGATTATTCATATCCCGCCGCGCCATATCATCTCCTAACAAAGCTGGAAACAATAGGCAAAGCAAGCAAAAATCTAAGCTCATCACATGAATAAAGCGACTTGTTTGCCACTGGTGAACAAAATCTCCCCAATCTCCTTGCCCGACACCATAGGCGACTAAGATAGCCGTACCTACAGCCAAGCCAATGCCTGTTAGGCGAGAATCAAGAACAGCTAAAAAAGCATTCTTTCTACCAGGGAACTTTGGATTTGGTTCCCGCAAGGCTAAGTAAGGCAGTAGGGTAAACGCCCCAACTCCAAAAGAAGCTGAAGCAAACAGCCAAGCAGGAATTTTTTGCCCTCTACCATCAATAAATATGAGGCAGCTGTAGATGATAGGCCAGATGCCCATAATGTTGAAGAGTGCCACGACTAAGGGGTTAATCCCTTGCCAATGACCAGTGGAAAGATTTTTAATCAACTCGAATGTATCGGGCTGATTGGGAGGGGCAAAGAAAAAGGCATAGGCAATAAATCCTAGCCACAGCGCCCCAAAGGCAATTTTTCTGACCATGATTTAAGCTGGTTCTAACCAATGCTGAATTGTACTGCCACAAGTCGCGCTGTTTATATGCTTTTTATCGGTTTGAGAGCACCCAAACTGATAAATCCCTACTAGGGATTGAAATAACTGAAAGCTTCTGACAGATAATCAGCAGCAGCAGCCACCACTGCGATCGCACCTTCATAATCTAGGCGCGTTGGTCCCAAAACTCCCACGCTACCTACTGCTACGGAACCGCGGCGATAGGTGGAAGAAATCAACGAGCAAGTGCGTATAGGTTCTAGAGGGTTTTCTGAACCAATACGAACAGTAACTCGTGGTTTACCCACTTCCTCAGTCTCCGGCTGCTGTTCAAATATTAATCGCCACAGTTGGTCTTGTTCTTCTTCCAACAGGTGGATGAGCATTTGCACTTGCTGTAATTCCGAAAACTCTGGCTGGCGCAAAACCTCAGCAACACCGCGAACCATAATTTGTGTCGCAGATGGAGCGAGAGTGCGATGGGCGAACTCTGCAATCGATTTTTTCAATAATTCGCCATATATTTGAAACTCCCGGTCTAATTGGCTCCATTTCAGGCTGGCTAATTCAGTTATGCTTCGTCCCCGCAGGTGGCTATTTAAAAAGTTAGAGACAATCTGTAACTCGCGGTCGATGACCTCTGCATCTGGTTGTGTATCTTCCGAGGCTTGCGGTAAATCCATCAATGCTGAATGTGTCTCATATCCATCCGTTACCACAATCAGCATCACCCGTCCCGTTTCTATTTGCACCAGTTGTAAATGTCTCAACACTGCTGTCGCGGTTTGCGGCATGGTAATCAAGGTAATGCAACCACTGAGGGTTGCTAAAATATGCGCGGCTCCTTGCAGTAGAGCTTCCAAACTCCAATCTTCCCACTTAAGCCGCTTTTGCAGTGACAGTTCTACCTCTCGTGCTAAAGTTTCAGAAGGTGTAATGAGCTGGTCAACATAAATGCGGTAGCCAGAGTCAGAAGGTACGCGTCCAGCAGAAGTGTGAGGTTGGTACAGTAACCCAGCTTTTTCCAACACGCCCATGACATTGCGGATTGTTGCTGAACTCACACCAAGGTTGTACTCATCAACAAGAGTTTTAGAACCAACAGGTTCTGCTGTGGCTATATAATGACGTATCGTTGCGGAAAGTATATGCTGTTGACGATTTGTTAGGTGAACTTGCATAAGCTATTTTGCACTGAAGCCGAGTTTTAAGTAAAGTTTGAAAAAATTTATGGAGACGACTCCAAAAAAAATTAATAATAGTAAAGTCAAGATAGCAAACTGTTGCCTTCTACAGGAATAAGTAAAAAGAAGTAAGTTAAGAGTAAAGATTCAGTACTGCCCCAGAAAAAAGTTTCCTTAACTACAGCATAGCTCTGCTGCAAATGCTTTTGGATTTTAAGTAAAATAATAGCCCCCTACTTATGAATACTTCCATAAGCTTCTTGAAATCGCTGTATTTCAAGTTACTAATTTCCTGACAGCTAAACCATGCGGTTAGGTAGAGTGCAAATATTTGTCAATCAATACTTAAAGCTATCCTAGCTTGTGCTAAGGATAGCAAAGGCAAGTTGGAATCGTCAGTAGTCCCACCTGGCATCATGTCGAAGAAGTGCAAAACAGGAGCTAGTACTGGGGAATTGAAGGATCAACCAACGTTGAGTAGGCATCAATTCCGCCGGCAATGTTTTTCACATTTGTAAACCCTTGAACGATTAACCACTGACACATCTGAGCAGAACGAATGCCATGATGACACAGCACAAGCGTTTCAGCCTGAGGATTTAATCGGGTGTTGACTTGATCTGCCCAATCAGGAAACTGGCTCAAGGGAAGATTGACAAAGCCGTCAATGTGGGCTATTGCCAACTCATGTGGTTCGCGCACGTCTACTAGCTGAAGTGAATCTTTTGAAGATAAGCGTTGCGCTAGTTCCTCTACGCTAATTTGGGTGATAAATGGTTGTGAAGGTTTACCTGGCATGAAGTTTTAATAAAAATCCTATACTACTTATGTTGGCAGAAATCTTCGTTCTTTGGCATTGGTAGGTGTATCAACCACTTGATAGAGGTAGGAGATAACCTCATTTTTGATAAGTTTCTGCGGAAGTTTCAGTACTAAACTAATTTCTAGTAACAGAACTGCCTTCGATATTTCTAATGGTGGTTGATTATTTGTGTTTGCGCCCCTAGTAGTATGTGTAAAAATTATGACACAACGCTCATTCTTCAGAGTTCTAGCAGCGGGTACCATTATGCTGCTGTTGATTGGTATCACTGGTTGTAACGGGTTTTATGCCAAAACTCCGCTGACTCGCACCTCTACTGAACAGTCAAATGCTGCCATATTCGTGTCGAAACAAGCACCAGTGATGGTGTCAATGCTAGTGAATCCAGAACGCTTGCAGGCGTTTGAGGGTGATGGGGAACTCTCAAAATTAAAAACAAATTTACTGGCTAATACGGGTATAAATTACCAAGAGGATATTAAACCTTGGCTAGGAAACGAAATAACACTGGCTGTCACCACCTTAGACATTGACCGTGACTCTGACAACGGACAACAGCCAGGATATCTTATGGCGATCGCAACCACTCAATCGGAGAAAAGCCGCGAATTTGTCGAGGTGTTGTTTTCCAAACGGGCATTGGCTGGGGCAAATTTAGCGACTGAACAGTACGAAGGCGTGAAGCTGATCTATGACAATCAAATCCCTGCAACCGAAGCCACTCCTCTTGAGAAGGAAAAAGTCAAAAACCAAAATCCTCTTGCTGGTGCAGCTGTAGGCAATAGCTTTGTCTTGTTTGCCAACGATCCAAAAGTGCTGCGAGAGGCTATTAATAACGTACAGGCTGCGGAACTCAATTTGACCAGCTCCAGCAAATACCAACAAGTCACCAAACAACTGCCCAAAGAAGCACTGGCTGTTGCTTTCTTGAATCTCCCCACAGTGGCAAAATGGCAAGGGCTAAAACCGGAAGCTCAAGTTTATGACAACCAAATTATTTCTTTGGTATCAAACTCTAAAGGATTGCTAGCTGAAACTGCTTTCCTGGCAAAGGAAGAAACTTCACCTCCATCTGCACAACTCTCTAAACCTGTGGGTGCATTGGAGTATATCCCTGCTGCAGCAAGTTTGGCAGTTGCGGGAGCTAATTTGAACGGTTTGGGTGACAGTGATTTAGCCCAACTCTGGCAACAAGTGACAGCCGTCCTATCTGCTTCCCCACAAGATGTTATTTCTAGATTGCTACCACCTTTGGCAGATGTACAAAAACAATGGGGCATCAACTGGAAAGAGGATATTTTCAACTGGGTGCAAGGAGAATACGCCATAGGATTGTTACCTCGTCAAGAGCAAACAACTCCTGATTGGATATTTGTAGCGGAAAAATCTGACGCTACAGCAGCAGGAATTTCCCATTTGGATGAACTCGCCTCATCAAAAGGGCTTTCCCTGAATTCCTTCACCGTAGACGAACAAAAAATCTCCACTTGGACACAGTTAAGCGCTGCTGTGAATAAATTTGATCAAGTAAAAGAGCGAGAATCATTCGCAATCCAAGCAAAGGTTCTAGGGGCGCGTGCTGATCTGGGAAATTACGAGATTTTTGCATCCTCTGTTGAGGCAATTGATCAAGCTTTGACAGCTAAAAATAACTCCTTGATCAACAGTCGCAATTTCCAAGACAGCGTCGCTGCTATTCCTCAACCCAATCAAGGCTACGTGTATCTCGACTGGACAAAGAGTCAGGAGATTTTAGAGCGTCAACTACCAATTCTTAAGTTTGTGGAAGTCTTGGGTAAGCCGTTTTTTAAAGATTTGCGATCGCTCACAGTCAGTAGTTATGGGAGTGACACGGGATTGCTTAAAGGCGGCGTGTTTTTCCAATTCAATAGCTAGTTCAATTCCGAAATTGGCACAAACAAAGCTGTAGCTGTTCATGGTACAGGGAGTACAGAGGGTGCAGGGGAAGAAGTTTGCTCTTCTTCCCCTGCTTTCTTGTCATCCTGTCGATTGAAACCCAAAAGAAAAAAGCTTGGGATTTTGAACAATTATGCATGGACATAGGACGTTAATATAGAGTTTGACTAGATCGGCAAAACTAGGGTAATAGAAGCGTGCTATCTACACTCATTACTGACTTCCGCATCATCTTTGAACGCGATCCAGCTGCTCGTAACTGGTTGGAAGTATTGTTTTGCTACCCCGGTTTGCAAGCTCTACTTTTACACAGGCTAGCTCATTGGCTCTATTGCATTGGTATTCCCTTTATCCCCCGCCTAATTTCTCATATCGCTCGATTTTTGACTGGAATTGAAATCCATCCTGGTGCAGCCATTGGGCATGGTGTTTTTATTGACCACGGAATGGGTGTGGTGATTGGGGAAACGGCGATTGTCGGAGATTATAGCCTGATTTATCAAGGTGTCACCCTCGGCGGTACAGGTAAAGAATGCGGTAAGCGCCATCCTACCTTGGGTGAAAATGTTGTCGTTGGAGCTGGAGCCAAGGTGCTGGGCAATATCCAAATTTGTAACAATGTCCGTATTGGTGCTGGCTCAGTTGTATTGCGTGATGTGCCACCCGACTGTACTGTGGTTGGCGTTCCTGGTCGAATTATCTTTCGCGCTGGCGTTCGAGTCAACCCACTAGAACACGGAAGTTTACCAGATGCTGAAGCCCAAGTGATACGTGCTTTAGTAGATCGGCTTGAGGAACTTGAACAACAAATTCAACAGTTGCAACAAACACAGGAAAAAATTTCATTTTCTTTTCTTAACCCAGCATTTCAAACACCTAGCGTTCCAAATTCCCATATATTAACTGATGAGGCATCTTTGGCAGAAAAGCACACGAGTTGCCGGTTGGAAAATAAGGTAATAGAGGAGTTTTTGGACGGCTCTGGAATTTAACGAGCAAGCGAGTTCTATAATGTTAGCTTAATTGTCCATAAGAAAACTTATTTGTAGTAAGGACTTCAGTCCTTGCTTTGTCGGTAAAGAGGACTAAAGTCCTCACTACGAACTTATTCATTCGTGAACAACAAGATTCCTAACTTCTTCAAAAAGTCGGGAATCTGAATATGTCTGATTTTTACACATCAAGACTGTTTCTTACTTCAATAGCTGTCGAAATTCTGGAGCAAATTGACCCTGCATAACGTTTGAGACACTGCCAGTCATATAAACATCACCATTTGGTTGTATGCTGATGTCAATCTTGCCTCCGGGCATATGAACTTTCATTGTTTCATTTGTCAGTCCTAACCTGTAGGCAGCACTAGCAGCAGCACAACTACTACTTCCAGAAGCCAACGTGTACCCTGCACCCCGTTCCCAAATCTCAATTTGAATATTTTGCCGATCAAGAACTTTAAGAAATTGCACATTGATACGATTAGGAAACATTTCGTGCGTTTCAATACGTGGACCTAATGCTGAAGCAATTTCTTTAGATATGTTCGGCATAGGAATGATACAATGCGGATTGCCAATTGAAAGGCAAGTCATCTTCAAAGGCACGTCATCTATCAGTAAATCATTCTCTATAACTTCACGCGAAGAACCCGCAACAGGTATTAAATCACTCTGGAAAGTGACAGCCCCCATATTAACAGTGATTAATGGAATACTCGGATCAGTGATTTCAATAGTAACTTCACCTCCGAGTGTAATTAATTCAAAACTTCTTGAAGTAATATACCCAGCATCTAGTAAGTATTTAGAAAAAATACGGATACCATTTCCACTTTTCTCTGCTTCACTGCCATCAGGATTGAGGATTCTAAGTTTCATCTTTTCTGAGCCAAAAATAGGCCCATACAAGATTCCGTCTGAGCCAATACCAAAATTCCGATGACAGATAAGTCGAATATTATCTGGGGATAAACTAACATCTATTTTGTTGGGATCTATAACAATGTAGTCGTTCCCCAGGGCATGGTATTTGTAGAAATCCATAAAAATGCGAGTTTTTATACTAAAAATAGTGTTAATTTAATACATAATAGACACAATTTATTTCACTATTCCCGTAATATAAACTAAGGTACTTACTGCATTTTTGCAACTTTAAGGAAAGCAGAAATTCTTCACGGATTAATCGCAGTCGTAGACCAAGTGTGACCACGCAGATAAGACCAACGATTCTGGGGATCGCCACGCAATTCTAGATGATCCACCTGAGTGGGATCAAACAATAACAGGCAAAAATTAGGTGGAGGGCTAGCAGGATCAAGAAGCGATGGTGAGAAAGCTTGTTGATCAGCTCTAGGTTTTCCAGGATGGGGCCAAGCGAATTGTAAACGAGCATTGTCTGAAAGGTCTTGCCACGTTGACTGACGAGCTTTTTGCAGTTCTAAGTCAGGATGATTACCATCAATGAGACTCAGTTCTCCTGCTATGCGGAATTGCTCACGAGTCCCGGTAAAGTACCAGCAAGCTTCTGCCCAAGGCTGATGGAGTATTTGGTCGAATTTTTGACTGCGTGTATCTGTGATGATTTTCAGCAGATTGGTATCCCCTAGAAACCCCCGAAAAACAACAGTACGATTAGCGGGGCGTCCGTCAGTTTGGACAGTTGCCAGTTGAAAGTAGCGGGAGTGGGGCTGGCTACGATTGCGGTGCAAAGCACGGGCAAGGGGGGAACGCCAAGGGGCAACATTTTCAATCCCTGATAGGGATTCACACATATCTACCCCCATTTTATGAAATAAGACTTTTACTCGCTAATTGGACATTATATACTTTTCCATCAATGGAACTCTATTTTCTTTCAACGAGAATAGCTATAAAATCTTACCACAATGAGTGCAGCTCTATAGGTAGCGCAAATTCAACAATTTTTCAATCTTTACCCTCCCATTCACTTGCCGTATAGTCATAATCTATGTCAGCGAGCAACAAGACTTGATTATGGTTCGTGAGCTTGAAAGAAAACGCTTTACTAGTGCAAAATTTCCAGAAACTGCCCCAGCTGCCAACCCAGTGTTTTTTAGAACCTACAGCCGCCGGAAAGAGGCTGGGGTGAGGGAAACTTGGGATCAGGTGTGCGATCGCACCCTCCAAGCTTTAATCACTCTCGGGAAGCTACTCCCACATGAGGCTGATATCCTAGAGCGGATGCAGCGAAACTTAAAAGCCTTACCCAGTGGGCGTTGGTTGTGGGTTGGCGGTACGGACTGGCTAAAAGAACAAAAAAACTTTTCTGGAGCGTACAATTGTACATCTACCAACCTGCAAGACTGGAGCGCTTTTGGGTTAATGGTGGATTTGGCAATGATGGGGTGTGGGACTGGAGCAGTTCTAGAACCACAATATATTAACCAGTTGCCCCCGATCCGCAATCGTCTTCAAGTACAAGTGCGGGGTGAGATTGGTAGTACTCCTGTTGATGAGCGTCGTGAAGAGACAGAAGTCAAAATAGAAGGCAATATCGTCACTATTTACGTTGGCGATAGCCGTCAAGGTTGGGTGAAATCATATCAAAGCCTGTTGGAACTCTCAACTGATGAACGGTTTTGTGGAGACGTTCAAGTCATTGTTGATATTAGCGACGTACGTCAAGCAGGAAAGCCTCTCAATGGCTTTGGAGGCGTTGCTAATCCTGTAAAATTGCCTGGGCTGTACGAGCGTTGTGCATCGATCCTGAATAAAGCTGTGGGACGACAGTTAAATTCCGTTGAATGCTGTTTATTGATTGATGAAGCAGCTGTCACAATTGTCGCCGGGAATATTAGGCGCTCAGCTGGTATGCGCCAAGGTTTCTGTGAGGATCATCTGTTTGCAGATGCTAAGAACAATCTTTGGCAGCAGGATGAAAATGGCAACTGGCGCATTGATCCAGAGCGTGATGCTCTAAGAATGGCGAACCATACAAGAGTTTTTCACCAAAAGCCCACATTACAAGAATGTCTTGATGCTGTCCGTAAACAGTATTACAGTGGTGAAGGTGCAATTCAATGGGCTGGTGAAGCGATCGCAAGAGCTAATTGTGACCTTTTGAGAAATCACGAACAAAAAGTAGATTTTCTCAAAGCTTATACTCAAGGAAAAGGCAAAGATTGGTTACAACAACATCATCCTGAGATACCTGAAAGCGAGTTAGATCATCGTCTGGCTCGCTATGGCTTAAACCCGTGTGGTAAGTAATTTTGCCTCACGTTAATCACTGGGGAAATTCGGTGAACCCTGCGACTGGGAATACCGAGGTAATCAGAGGAACTAAAACACCTTTGACACTGTACAGACTAGAGAGTGAACCTTTTTAAACCATATTTAAACCATATTTATATACAGTCAATGTTGAGGTTTAAAAAGAATATAATCTGGGTTTTACCCCCGTTATCAATAACGGCTCCACGAGTCTCCGGCTACTAATGCTCTTTGGAATTATTAGTAGAAAATATAGTCGGATCTACGGGTAATAAGGAACTCGTAGAACTAGAGGATAAAAAGCCTCTAGGGTAACAAAAATGGAAATTATTGGCTCGAATTTTCACTGCAATTTGGCAGAAATTCACCTAAATCAAATAGACCCAAATAACTACAAAGAACAGGAGGAGGCTTTCACAGCAGGTGCGCTCTCTGTAGCTGCACTTTTGCATCACAAATTTATTGAACCACGCTACCAGTACAGCCGTGAGTTAGACCCAATTGTTGGTGTTTCTTTCACAGGGTTATTTGATTTCTTTGTTCAAGCTTTTGGGGTAGATTGGTTACGTTGGTGGGAACAAGGAAGACCTGCGACTGCTCAAGGATTGGCGTTTAAGCGTCAAGAGGAAGAATACCTGAGTTTTTGGAAAGATACTGTGCAGCGTGTTGTTTGGGATTACTGCGATCGCCACAATCTCAAACGCCCAAATCGCTGTACCACAGTTCAACCCAGCGGTACCAAGTCTTTATTAACAGGTGCTAGCCCAGGATGGCATCCGCCCAAGGCACAAAGATTTCTTCGTAGGATCACCTTTCGCAAAAATGATCCCGTAGCTTTAGCTTGTATTGACTACGGCTACAATGTCATACCTTCTCAATCGGACAAAGATGAACAGGGTAACTTGTTAAATGATCCCTTTGATCCCCGAGTCAGCGAATGGCTTGTGGAAATTCCAGTCTCTGTACTTTGGGCTGATTTACCAGGTGCTGATCAAATAGATATTAGTCAATTTAATGCGATCGCCCAAATGGATTTCTATATGCAGGTGCAGAAATTTTATGTGACACATAACACTTCTGCCACCATTGAACTACGGGAAAATGAAGTTGAAGCCTTGGGAACTCGCATATATGAAGCTATCAGAGATGATCAAGGCTACATTAGCGCCGCACTTCTGGCACGGTTTGACGATCTTCAAACATTTCCGCGCTTGCCCTTCGAGCCTATCACAAAACAGCAGTACGAACAGCTCATGAAAGAAGTGGAAATGCGTCGCCAAACCGAAGATTTTCATGCTGTTTTGAGCCGCTATGATTTCGGCGAGTTAATAGAAGCAGGACCAGCAGGTTGTGACTCTGATAAATGCATGATGCCTGAACAAACTTCGATGTAAATACAATTGAGATGAACAGCGGTGGTTGTGTTGGGAATGTTTTACCACCGCTTATTCTATTCCTAGATAGATGCACTCCCAGCTTTTCTCACCATAAAGTCCCCAAAGCTTCCAGGACGATAACAATCCTCACGAAGGCATCACTCCACACGTTACCATCGCTTTAATAGTCCTAATTTTTAATGAAGTGCCAGGAGATTTTTCATGTTCATTGATGAATTAACACCCATATTTAAACAATTCACCCAGCACCCAATCTCATTTCTGGGCGGTTTCGTCTCTGGTTTGCTTCGACTCAGCCTTGCTGACGATCCCGTTAAAAGCTGGCTCGACCAACAACGCAGTTCAAGTACCAACAGGACTTTAACTACTGAACCCACTCAGGCACATAATGGCAAAACTGGTGGTCCTCAGTCGATTAGCATTGATTGACTATTTCCCGGACTTCTAGTCCAGGGATTCTAAAAGAATGCTGCGCGGTGTTTTTAACCCACCGCGAGGCTTCTTCTTAGTAGCCCGCAAGGATTGGGGGTTTGGGGAGCTAAAATTACGCTCAATTGCGTGTTTAAGCGTGATTGTTGGCACGTATGGCTCTCCGGGATGCCCACCCGATTGTTAGGGGATAATTTCTTTATTGGAAATCCCTTTAGTGTATAAAAATTTATACCTATTTTTTTTTGAAGATATTTGGTAGAACGGTTTGCTCGTTAACTCGATTTATAAGACCTTGTCAACTGCCTCCTTGCCTCCTTCTAAAGAAGGGTGCGTAGATCATTTCAGGTATGATGAAAAACTCATTTCAGCCCAAATGAAAATACGAGAATTTCAAAATTGAAATTTCCGCATCTGCAGAAATAGGTATTTTTCTTAATTTAAACTTAGAAAAAATTAAACAAAATTTTATTAACCATAAGAGATATCAGCACATATAAGCCAAGCTGATTTGAACCTTTAGGTGTTTGTAAAATCTCATACTTTGAAAATTGACGCAATCAGTTATGATCTGTAGCGTATGCGAAAATTCAGCATGACCACTGGTTGACTTGTAAGAAGACGCAACCTCCTTGGTTGCTTTGCTCCTACAATCTTTGCCATTGGTGAATCAGACGAGACGAAAGCAATTCCTGCTATTTGTTTTAGCTGTTTTCAAGCTGAACTCTTCGCTCTTTGTTGCGACTTACGTGATTCACATGACTATTTACGTTGGAAATCTCTCCTACCGCGCCACAGAAGCAGATTTAAAATTAGTATTTGCAGAATATGGCGAGGTCAAAAGAGTTGTGTTACCTACTGACCGCGAAACTGGACGATTACGCGGTTTTGCCTTTGTTGACATGAGCGAAGATGCCCAAGAGGACGCTGCCATTACAGAGTTAGATGGAGCTGAATGGATGGGTCGCCAACTTAGAGTTAATAAGGCTAAACCCCGCGAGGAGGAGCGACAAGGTAGTTGGGTGAAAAGATAAGAGTCTTAAGAGCGATGAAATACAATAGTAGCAAATTGTTTTCTAGTTATGCAAGCTATTAAGCGCTGAAATATCTAGAAAAAATCAATAAAACAATTTGATCAAGTTATCTCCGACGAGTTGTGACTGCTAGCTCATAGTCATAACTCGTCGGTTTGTAAAATGCTAAAGTATAGTTAGCAACGTTCAACCGAATTGGAGTGGAGGGTTTGCTGCTTTTCGTTTTTTCCATTCTTCTATGAGTCTGCCCAGCGAGCGGGGAGATGATGACAACTTAACAGAGTAAAAAATGTTTTTTTCGTCTACAGGTGCGCTGCTCGCTTGATTGGATAAATATACCTATGGAATTATTTCTGGCGAGACACCATTGTGTTTAAATTTCCATTTAGACTAGGTAGACTTGCTCAAGTATAGCATTCCAAGCGGGTGAATTAGCCTTGGATAGACCTACAGATGATTGATTTCTTTAGTTTATCTAAAATCACATTTAGATTGTCAAATTACCTTTCTAAGATAGAGGCAGCAACCACAAGTTGCAACGCACGGGATGAACCCAACAAACACCTAGTCTCTAGGGAGAATAAAAAATGGCTAAAGTGCCGGAATCTTTAGAGTCGGTAAGCAGCGAAGTCATAGACAAGGCGTTAGATCGTGATTGTACAACATTATCCCGTCATGTCCTACAGCAACTTCACAGCTTTTCGCCCGAAGCGCAAGATCTGAGTGCGCTGATGAATCGGATCGCCCTTGCTGGCAAACTGATTGCTCGTCGCCTCAGCCGTGCAGGCTTAATGGAAGGGGTTCTCGGATTTACAGGGGAAGTCAATGTGCAAGGAGAATCCGTCAAAAAGATGGATGTCTATGCCAATGATGTCTTTATCTCGGTTTTCAAGCAAAGCGGTTTAGTCTGTCGCTTAGCTTCCGAAGAAATGGAAAACCCCTACTACATTCCGGAAAACTGCCCGATAGGTCGCTACACTCTTTTGTATGACCCAATTGATGGCTCATCCAACACTGATACAAATCTGAGTTTGGGTTCCATCTTCGCGATTCGACAACAGGAAGGAAACGACCTCAATGGTGAAGCAGCGGACCTGCTAGCTCCTGGACGCAACCAAATTGCCGCTGGCTACATATTGTATGGTCCGAGCACGATGCTGGTCTATACTATTGGTAAGGGAGTTCATTCGTTTACCCTCGACCCCAGCTTAGGAGAGTTTATCCTCACGGAAGAAAATATCCGAATTCCTGATCACAGTTCCATATATAGCGTCAACGAGGGTAATTTTTGGCAGTGGGATGAACCGATTCGGGAATACGTCCGCTACGTTCACAGAACAGAAGGCTACACCGCTCGCTATAGTGGGGCAATGGTAAGTGATATCCACAGAATTTTGCTTCAAGGCGGTGTGTTTCTCTACCCTGGTACACTTTCCAAACCAGAAGGTAAACTGCGCTTGCTTTATGAATCCGCTCCCCTAGCCTTTGTCATTGAGCAAGCAGGTGGTCGCGCTACTACGGGACACATGGAAATCTTAGACGTGGTAGCGAAACAACTCCACCAGCGCACGCCTTTGATTATTGGAAGCCCAAAAGATGTCGCAAAGGTGGAGTCTTTTATTAACAACAGTCACTCTTGAATGTGAAAAGATCAGTCTTGGGTGCAGCAAGCACAGAAGCCATGAGTGAGTGGTTAGTGGTTAGCAGTTATTGGTTAATGGTTAGTAGTTATTGGGAAGTCAAACAACGAACAACCAATAACCAACAACTAACAGCCTGACAAACGTTACTTAAACACATCATTAGCAGGAGTTAAACGAATACAGGTATGGCAACTAATCAACTACTAGAGATTAAAAAGTACGGTCAAAGTATCTGGATGGATAATTTGAGCCGTGATATTATTCAATCTGGCGAACTGAAAGACCTGGTTGAAAATAAGGGAATCTGCGGGATCACGTCAAATCCAGCCATCTTTGAAAAAGCGATCGCCGGAAACGCAATTTATGATGCCGATATTGAAGCGGGGATCAAGGCTGGATTACCGACATACAAAATTTATGAATCGCTAGCTTTTGCAGATATCCGTAACGCTTGTGATATCTTACGCCCTGTATATGATGCAACTGAGGGATTAGATGGTTATGTGAGCATCGAAGTTCCACCAACCATTGCTCATGATACCGAAGCAACAATCAAAGAAGCCCGCCGCTATTACCAAGAAATTGGTCGGGAAAACTTGATGATTAAAATTCCTGGCACAGAGGCAGGTTTGCCAGCAGTTGAGCAGGTAATATCCGAAGGAATCAGCGTCAACGTCACCTTGCTGTTTTCTGTTCAAAGCTACGTCAACACAGCTTGGGCTTACATTCGCGGCTTAGAAAAACGGGCAGCCCAAGGTCAGGACATTAGCAAAATTTCGTCTGTAGCGAGCTTCTTCCTCAGCCGGATTGACAGTAATATTGACGGTAAGATTGACGGCAAGTTGAAAAAAGGCGTTGATGACATTACCCAAGAAGCAAAGCTCAAAGCTGTGAAAGGAAAAGTGGCGATCGCCAACGCTAAAATTGCTTACCAGGAATACAAAAAGATTATTCAGACTGAGCAATGGAAAGCATTGTCCGCCAAAGGTGCTAACGTGCAACGCCTCCTGTGGGCAAGCACCAGCACCAAAGACCCCAGCTACAGCGACGTCATGTACGTCGATGAGTTGATTGGTCCTGACACAGTGAATACCCTGCCACCTGCGACGATTGAAGCTTGTGCTGACCACTGCGACGTCGCCAGCCGCGTTGACACAGGTGTAGAAGAAGCTTATAACCTGATAGAAAGCCTCAAAGACCCAGACATCAACATCGATATCAACAAAGTCATGGACGAATTACTCGTTGATGGTATCGATAAGTTTGTCAAGCCATTTGAATCGCTGATGGGTTCTCTAGAAACCAAAGTCAGACAGTTGTCGCCAGTGTAGCAATTAGGGACTAGGAACTCGGGATTCGGGACTGGGAAATTTCTCCAATCCCTAATCCCCAATTCCTAATCCCCAATCCCTATTGCCCCTCATCCCCAGAGGGGACCCCGAGCTCCCCAATCCCTAATCACAAATCTCACATCCCTAATCCAAAATTGTTATGGTCAGTCTGCTAGAAAATCCGCTGCGGGTTGGTCTGCAACAGCAACGGATGCCCGAACCCCAGATCATAGTTATCTTTGGTGCTTCCGGCGACCTTACTTGGCGTAAACTGGTACCAGCACTTTACAAACTGCGACAAGAACGACGCATTCCACCAGAAACCACCATTGTTGGTGTAGCACGTCGGGACTGGAGCCACGAATACTTCCGCGAACAGATGCGCAAGGGCATGGAAGAAGCTCATGGCGGTGTCGGTCAGGAGGAACTGTGGCAAGACTTCTCCCAAGGTCTGTTCTACTGCTCTGGTGATATCGACAAGCCCGAAAGTTACCAGAAACTAAAGAATTTCTTAAGTGAGTTAGACGAGAAAAGGGGAACACGTGGAAACCGAATGTTCTACCTGTCTGTTGCGCCGAATTTCTTTCCAGAAGCAATCAAGCAGCTTGGCTCAGAGGGGATGCTGGAAGACGCGTACAAGCATCGTCTAGTGATTGAAAAACCCTTTGGTCGGGACTTGGCTTCTGCCCAAAGTCTTAACCGAGTGGTACAGAAATATTGTAAAGAACAGCAAGTCTACCGGATAGACCACTACCTTGGAAAAGAAACAGTTCAGAATTTACTGGTGTTTCGCTTTGCCAATGCGATTTTTGAACCGCTGTGGAATCGCCAATTTGTTGACCATGTTCAGATTACTGTAGCAGAAACCGTAGGAGTAGAAGACCGCGCTGGATACTATGAAAGCTCTGGCGCACTGCGGGATATGTTGCAAAATCACCTGATGCAAATTTTTTGCCTGGCAGCGATTGAGCCTCCCAATGCCCTAGATGCCGACAGCATTCGTACCGAAAAAGTGAAGGTACTGCGGGCAACTCGATTAGCTGATGTCCAAAATTTGCACCGTTCTGCAGTCCGGGGTCAGTATAGTGCTGGGTGGATGAAGGGTAAACCCGTCCCAGGGTATCATGAGGAACCAGGAGTTAATGCCAATTCCACAACACCCACTTATGTGGCGGTGAAGTTTCTGGTTGACAACTGGCGCTGGCAAGGAGTTCCGTTCTACTTGCGTACTGGTAAGCGGATGCCAAAAAAAGTGAGTGAGATTTCGATCCACTTCCGCGAAGTTCCTTCTCGGATGTTTCCATCTGCCGCCCAACAAATGGCTGGTAACATTTTGGCAATGCGGATTCAGCCTAATGAAGGAATTTCTTTACGCTTTGAAGTCAAAATGCCAGGAGCGGAATTCCGTACCCGTTCCGTTGACATGGACTTTACTTATGGTTCTTTTGGTATCCAAGCAACTTCCGATGCCTATGACCGCCTGTTTTTAGATTGTATGATGGGCGATCAGACATTATTTACACGGGGAGACGAAGTGGAAGCCGCGTGGCAGGTTGTTACACCAATCCTTTCTGTTTGGGATGCACCCGCAGATCCGGCATCAGTTCCCCGGTATGAAGCTGGCACTTGGGAACCAGCCGAAGCGGAATTGTTGATTAACCAGGATGGTCGCCGCTGGCGCAGACTATAGAAGGATGAAGGATAAAGGAAGAAAAATAGAATTTTTTCGGTTCTTTTATCCTTCTGCAATTCATACTTTATACTTCATACTTCAATTGTTATGACTTCCCAAGCTCCTACAATTTTTTCACTTCAGGCTCCTAAAGATGTTTCGCTTTCAGAAATTGAAGCGGAACTGAGTCGTATTTGGCAAAGTTACGGCATCGCGGGTGAAGATGGTGCGCTTCCTGCAGCGACTCGCGCCACAACATTTAGTTTGGTGGTTTACGAACCCGAAGAAACCCAATATCTCTTGGCTACTTTGGGATTTTACAAAGGTCCGATTGATGGCATTCTCGGTCCGCAGATGAAAACAGCACTACGAGAAGTGCAGAAAACCTATGGTCTGACTGAGACTGGAACAGCAACAGATGAAACCTTGGGCATCTTGCGCGAAGAACTCACCAAACGTCATGGCAATGGGGCTACCGCAGACAACGGTTCTGGTGGTACGTCCTATGTTGCAGACACCAGCAGCCCCCGACTTGCTGATGAAATTGCCAGCCGTAACCCCTGCCGTATTATTGCCCTGACTCCCATAGCTGGCGAAGATGTCGGGGTGAAGGCTCAAGTCTCTGCCTACTGCCCAATTCAAAAGCAGTCCGCAAGTACACTCGTCTGCTGCGAGTACATTACTTTGACAGGAACCGCTGCTGCTTTGGAACGGATCGGTGGCATGATTCCGGCATTGTTGATAGGTGGCTTGCCCAAGTTTCTCTGGTGGAAAGCAACGCCAGACCCCAACAACCCTTTATTCAAGCGATTAGCGGCAGTATGCAACAACGTTATTGTAGATTCCTGCTACTTCAACAAGCCAGAAACTGATTTGCTCAGCTTGCAAGAGTTGGTAGAATCTGGTGTCCCTCTAGCTGATTTGAACTGGCGTCGTCTTTCAGGATGGCAAGAGTTAACAGCTGAAGCTTATGACGCACCCCAACGTCGTGCTGCCCTTACAGAAGTAGATAGAATCAACATTGATTACGAAAAAGGCAGCCCTGTACAAGCGCTGTTGTTTTTGGGTTGGCTGGCAAGTCGATTGCAATGGCAGCCGGTTTCTTATGAAAACGAAAGCGGAGATTACGAGATTACACGAATTCAGTTAGTTGCCCAAGATCAACGGCAAATAGAAGCCGAGTTAGCAGGAGTCCCAGTCGGTGATGTGGGTGAAGTTCCTGGCGATTTGATTGCCCTGCGCCTAAGTTCCACAAATCCACAGGCAAACGCCGGTACTCTGATCTGTTCAGAAACTGGTGGTTGTATGCGGATGGAAACACAAGGTGGTGCCCAGTCTAGTGGTGTGTTTCAACAGGTGAGTTCACTTTCTGAGCAAAAAGCAGAAGCTTTGCTGAGCCAGCAGGTGCAACGCTGGGGTCATGAGGCACTTTTTGAAGAAAGCCTTGGTACCACAACCCAAATTCTCAAATTAGGACTTAAGAAGTAACTTAAGAAGTAAAATTAAGGAGTTAGGAGTTTTGGCTCTTAACTCCTTAATAGAAATTTATGGCTTTAGTTATTGCGGGAGAACGCAGTGGGGTGGGTAAGACGACTGTCACGCTCGCCCTTTTGGCGTATTTGTGTCAACGAGGTCTAAAGGTACAATCTTTCAAGGTTGGTCCGGACTACATTGACCCGATGTTTCATCAGTACGTTACGGGTCTTGCTTGTCGTAATTTAGACTGTGTGTTAACATCTGAGACTTATGTAAAGCAATGTTTTGCTAAGCACGCTGACATAAGTGAATATGCGTTAGTAGAAGGGGTGATGGGGCTATTTGATGGAGTCACCCCACCCCAACCCCTCCCCGAGCTTCGGGGAGGGGCAAATGATTTTGCCACTTCACCCCAACCCCTGGCTGAAGTTCGGGGAGGGGCAAATGATTTTGTCACCCCACCCCAACCCCTGGCTGAAGTTCGGGGAGGGGCAAATGATTTTGTCACCCCACCCCAACCCCTGGCTGAAGTTCGGGGAGGGGCAAATGATTTTGCTAGTACAGCTCATGTAGCACGGCTTTTGGATTTGCCTGTGGTGCTGGTGCTTGATTGCAGCAGGTTGTCTGGTTCTGTGGCTGCGATCGCACACGGTTATTGTTCGTTTGACAACAGAGTGAAGATTGCAGGAGTGGTACTGAATCGAGTGGGAAGCGATCGCCATCTCACTCTTCTCAAAAATGCCCTGGAACCTCTACAATTACCGATTGTTGGAGTGCTGCGACGTGAAGAAAACATCACAATTCCAGACCGACACTTGGGTTTAGTACCAACAGCAGAACTCCCCCAACTACGTGCTGTAATTGACCGGCTTGCCCATTTGGGGGACACTTGCTTTAACTGGGAACGTTTATTACCACTGTTGCGGGCTAGGGACTGGGGACTAGGAACTGGGGACTGGGAACAGAGGAAAGAATCTGCCTCATCCCTAATCGCTAGTCCCCAATCGCTTATTGAATCCAAAATCCCAAATCCAAAATCCCAAATCAGGATAGCCGTAGCCCGCGATCGCGCTTTCAATTTTTACTACCAAGACAATCTTGATTTGCTGCAACAATTGGGTGCAGAACTGGTTTTCTGGAGTCCTTTGGAAGATGCTGGATTACCAGAGAATGTGCAAGGAATGTATTTTGGCGGTGGTTTTCCAGAAGTCTTTGCCCAACAACTAGCAGAAAACACCGATGCTCGCTATACAGTGAAAACAGCAATCCTCTCTGGAATGCCCACCATTGCTGAGTGTGGAGGATTAATGTATCTATGCGAGCAAATAGTCGATTTTGAAGGGAAATCTTGGTCAATGGTGGGCGTGTTGCCCACAACAGCCCAGATGGGTGGGCGTCTTACTTTAGGGTATCGTCGAGCAGTTGCTTTACAAGATAGTCTGGTAGTACGCGCAGGTGCAACGGTTTACGGGCATGAGTTTCATCGTTCCCGTTTAATCTCAACTCCTAGTACACCTTTGTTTCAAACTTATCGCTACGATTGCGAGGAATCCACAGGATATGAGGGATGGAATTTGCTTCCGTCTCTACACGCTTCTTATATTCATCAACACTGGGGAGAGAGTCCAGAAATTCCACAAGGGTTTTTAGAAAAGTGCCGGGTATTTAAATTTACTTAAATAGATACTGCCATTGCTTGGAAGCGTGACACTATTCTCGAAAATTTATCTCCAGGCGATCGCCCAAGGGGCAGTGCTTTCCCTTGCAATCGCCCTTTGGTGATTCCTCCGCACCATCGCATGACTGTGGCTGTGTGCATGAGCATCGCTATCGTGCTAATTAGCGTAAGTAATGTTGAGCGATCGCGGGGAGCGCGGGCGTTGGCACCTGTGCGATTGGCTTTGCCACTGCCGCTTGGGCAATCGCCGTAAGTCCTGCGGACAGTTTAGTTGATAGCTGCTCACAAATCTGTTGTTAACCTTGCTTTTTTCAACAGATATTGCAGTGGTTAGATGATAACCCCATAGTAGAAAAATAGAACAATAATTTTTAATTTTATTCGTGTTTTCATGAACTTTTGTTAAAAGAAAATTTTACCGTCATTTTACAAAAAATCTAACTAAATACTTAGATTTATTTGTTAAGATTACTACTTAAATGTATCATTGAAGATTACAGTTAAACCGTCGTAACACTGGAGCGGTTGTTACAGGTATTTAGGTGCAAATTACAGATATTTGGGTGCAAATAAGTTGCATTATCTACCCAGTTAAAGAATAACTGCAGAGACAGCAGAGTAAACGCTTTGAATTTTCAAGGCACATTTATGCTGCTTACAGATTTTTATACGGCAACTTAGCCAACCTCATCACCAAATATAGGCAAAGAATTGTATGAAGCGACGCTTAGCTTTTGTTCAGCATTGTGTACTGTTCGCTACGCCACTCATAGCTGGTTCTGTCTTAGGAACTGCACCTAGTCAAGCTGCGACTTTTGCTTACTCTGAAGGAGATTTCAATTTTACCAACATTAATCAAACACCATTAGGAATTGGAACTGAGACTAACACCGACACCCTTGCTATTGGTAATGGTGGTAATGTGGGTGCTTTTGCTCAAGCAGGTGCAGTTTTTGTAGTTTCTCCACCAGAAGCATCCACTTCAGGTTTGAGTGTAGCCTTGGGCGAGAACAAAGATTACCTAGGAGAGGCGGAAAGCCAAAGTAAAGTTATTGGTAATTTTGTTGTAGAGGCAAATACACCTTTTTCTTTTGACTTTACAGCAAATTTAGACTTGGAAACATCAATAGATAATCCACCAGCAGAAAATGCAAGAGCAGCTGGAGATATATCTTTCAAATTAATCGACACTACGAATAACAGTGTTTTAGACTTCTTCAGCCTTACGGGAAATTTAGCGACTCAAGCTGATAACGACTTTATTGCATATCAAAAAAGCGACAATGTTACTGTAAGAGAGCTAGCAGTCCCCGCATCTGAGTTTGGAGGAAATCAAGAATATGCTACGGCTTCTCTTGGGGGTTCTCTGCAACGCTCTTTTACCAACAAAACAAATCTGGCTTTAGTACAAGTTAAGACTAATAGAACTAGAGTTACAGCACCTGAACCTTCCAGTACTCTAGCTTTACTCTGTTGTGGTAGCGTTATTGGTCTTATCGCCAATGCTAAACGTAAAGCAATGACTTCAGCACGCTCATTAAAAGAAAACCTAGCTGCTAAAGGTTGAGGAGTTGCTAACGGATAACGGTTAATAGCTACAGTGACTAAAAGCAATATATTATTGCTTTTGGTCAATTTAACGTGAGTTCGATGTATCCTGATTTGACCCCGCTTCCATTCCTCTCCCCACCTCTTTTTAACCCTCCCCTAAGAGGTTTGGGAAAAGGAGCAGCTTTTTTTACTGGGAGAGGCTTAAAACTCTGATTTTTACGTTGCTCCTCCCTCTCCTTATAGGAGAGGGAGGTTGGGTGGGAGAGGTGTATCGAACTCAAGTCAATTTAATAGCTGCTTACAAATCTGTTATTAATCTTGCTTTTCTCAACAGATATTGCAGCGCTGTCTCTTCTTTAAAAATAATATCAGCTGTAGCAGCCATTCCAGCTTGAAGATGGCATTCGTATCCGCCACGTCCGAATGTTAGTGTTTCCGGTTTTACTGTGACTTCAAACTAGCTAGCACCAGCAGTTGAGGAACTCGTTGCTAGAGTACCTGAATTGCTTCCAGATGTAATAGCGTCTGGAGAAATAGCGCTGACAGTACCTTTGAGAGTCCCGTAATCAGGATAGGGACAAGCATCAACTCGTAATTGCACTTTTTGATCAACTGCGACTTTTTTAATGTCAGCAGGAGGAATCACGGCTTTAATAACTAAAGGAGCATTAAGAGGAACAATTTGGGCAATAGCTTCGCTAGTACGCACAACTTGACCAGGGTTATACACATTTAGCTTAAGAATAACACCGTTACTAGTGGCACGAATTATGCTACTTTTCAATTGAGTATCAAGTTGTTGGATGTCTTTTCGAGATTGGTTTATTTGGTTTTGTATTTCAGTTCGCCGCTGAATTAAGGCTTCTTTTTCTTTGAGCAAAGTCGCGATCGCTGCTTCACCTTTAGCAATTTCTTGGTCAACGCGTTTTTTTGCTATGTCAACCGTTGCGTAGCTGGGATTAAGAGCGGCTTTAGTTGATTTCAATTTCGCTTTAGCAATATCAACAGCTTTTTGTTGACCTTGTAGTGTTAATTTTACTTGTTCAACAGCTAGTTTTTTCTGTTCAAATTCACGCCGACCAATGGCTCCGGTTTGTGACAACTGCTCATAGCGATCGCGATCTACGATAGCAAAGTCTAAATCTACCTTGGCTTTTTGCAAGTCAGCTTCTGCTTTTTGCAAACTTGCTTCTGCTGCTAGTGAGTCGCTTGTCGTTGTAATTTGTCGTTCTTGATATTCTCGCTGGTTACGTGCTAATTCCGTTTTCGCAGAAGAAATTATCTGTTCTATAACTCTCTTTTCAGCAACAATCTGAACATCTAAAGTTTTGATTTGAGCATACATTTGAATCAGTTGTAACTTGCTCTGCTCAATATTGCCTTTTATCTGGCTCTTTTTAATTTGCAGTTGCTCATCATTAAGGAAGGCGATGGTATCTCCCTGCTTGACTCTTTGATTTTCTTTGACAAAAATCTGTTTAACAGTTCCTTCTATTTCTGGTTGTACTAGCCGAAGCTCCCCTGTGGGACGCACATTAGCACTAGCTTTCACTGTGACATTATATTTTACAGACCAAGCGAGGCTAAACGCAGCACCGACAGTTCCAACAAGAAAAACTCCAGCTAAAGATGTCCAAGGACTAATAGGAGGGAGAAACCCGTCACTTTGAATCGAGGGAATTTGAAGCGAGGAGAGAGGTTTTTGCTTATCGGTATACATAATTGCTACTTGATCTGCTAAATTTCTTCTATACGCGGTTCGCCATTAGTTAAGATATTAAAAAGTCCAAATGGTCTCCTTCTTTTGAGCGTAAATCCTCCAGAGAGCCTTGAAGTTTTAAGTTTCCTTGATCTAACAACACAACCCAATCAGCGCGATTAATGACTTTGGGACGGTGGGTAATCAAAATCGTGGTTTTACCGCGACGATGTTTAAACAGTTTATCCAGCACAAGGTTCTCACTGACTGGGTCGAGTCCAGAGGTAGATTCATCTAAAATGAGGATTGCTGGATCTGTGGCGAGCGCTCGTGCTATTGCTAGTCGTTGACGTTGTCCACCAGAAATATTTGCGCCAAATTCACCTAAAATAGTTTGATATTTGTCGGGTAGTTTACTAATAAATTCATCAGCTTCAGCAATTTGACAAGCTCGCACAATCTGCTCAAAAGTTAAGTGGGGTGCTGCTAAGCGAAAGTTTTCAATAATGGAACGACTCCAAAAATGAGCGTCTTGAGGAACTAAAATCACTTGTTGACGCAGACAATCAAGAGCAAGGTCATCTAAGTTATAAAGTCCAATACGAATATTACCAGATTGCAGTGGATCTAACCCGGCAATGATTTTAGCTAGACTGCTTTTCCCACAACCAGATTTCCCAATGAGAGCTACAACTTTACCGCCAGGAATTGTCAAAGAAAAGTCTTCTAATAAGTCAAGCCGACCTGCATAGTGAAACTTGAGTTGAGTACAAACAATATCAGCATTTCCTTGTATTTTTACAAACTTAACCCCAGAATGAAGTTTAAAGGTAAAGCTTGCGCCAGAATAGAGCGAAAAATCCAGACGCGCCGGAAAAAACGCCAAAAGCCTCCAACTTCATCCTTCTGTTGAGCAAAAAACCGAACTGGATCAGGCTCTAGCAAAAGCATCAACCAATCCGTCCAACCTTCTGCTAAATCTTTTTTAGAAAGATAACGGACTCCTACTGCTGGATCGGCGACGACACATTTTTTGCCTTTCGTACCGTATAAAACAACCCAGTGATACCCTTTCCAGTGAATAATTGCTGGTAGGGGCGCTTCATTCATCCGATTTAATAATTCTGGCGAAGTTTTTACTGTGCGAGCATTAAATCCAAGCGTTTCTGCTCCTCGTTTCAGCCCTAATAAAGTTGTGCCTAACTGTCCAGTACCGACTACCTCACGGATGTGATTCAGTGTGAAAGTACACTTGCTATGCTCGATATTGCCTGTAATTTGGCTATTTTTGATTTGCAGTTGCTCATTCAGAAAGGAGGGCGATCGCATCTCCCTTTTGACCATTTTATTTTATTTCAAAAAATTATATTCTTAGTAAGATTTAAGTTTATATTTATTTTCAAATTAGATATTCACTGTATCTATCTCATAAATTATCAAGACGCTTCATAACTGAAAAAGAAAAGTTTTTCTTCCTCAATCCGTATCTTCAACTGTGGTCTATTTTCTCTAGCAATAGCTGTAGTAATAGCTCAACACTAAGCTCTACTTCTTATGGAAAATATATGGTTATAAATAATATAAAAAATTGTTCAAAAGCAATGATTGCTGGTTTTGGTCACTGTAACTATTAACCTTTAGCGTGATGCTGATGTTTGCAGGTTGAAATAGGTTGTCAAGTCAAACGAAAAAGATTGCTCGGTATCTACAATAAAATCACCGATAACTGTAGCTTGATTTTCTGTCTATCCTAAATAATCTCTACCTTCGCCCAAAGCTTCGCTCAATAATAAATCAAATGCTTTTGGTGCTGATGGACGAGCGAGAAAAGTTGCTTTTGCCTGAGCCACAGCATCCACATTGCTACGATTACCAATGGCAATGGTGTTGGTGTTAGTTTCAGTTCCAATTCCAAAGGTTGTTGATTTATGTTGGTAAAATTGGATTCTCCCTCAGAGAGAGCAAAAGTAGCAGCTTGACTAAGTGCGGTTGCCAAAGCAGAACTAGCTATTAATGGCGTAACAAACAGCACAAAGCGCTGAAGAGAACGAAGGCGTTGCCTCATACAAGCTTTTACCTACACTTAATTGGGTCAACAAGTTGGTTGCTTCACCCTGTAAAAACTTATAAGTAGCCATTGACTAGCTTTGAAAATTCAAAGCCTTAACTCTAGCGTGTTTACAGCACTTACTATATTTAGTGCAGATTATAACTAATTGCTTCTTCTAAGCACTAGTGTTTGCCGCAGGCGTACTATTTTTTATAAAGACAATATTTAACTTTGCCTCTAAGTAGTAATACTATAACTTATATTCAACTATCACAATAAATTTTTGATAAAGTTGCAATACAATTTTTTGGTTATTTTTGAAATCAATATATTTTTGAATAAAAAAATAATATCGAGCAATTTTTCCTACTTTTCCTACTTTTCCTACTAATAAAAAACGTAATGGTAAAACACTGTCTCTTCCAAAAATTGAGATTGCAAAACTTCACAAAGAAATGATTGTCACAAATATGGCGCTTCTCAATTTAGGCATTTTGGGGGAACTCGCGATAGTATAGAAGCAATTGATTTCTCTCTGGCTAATATTTTTGGCGTTGCCACAGGAGCTATTCTGAGCAATGTTTCAAGCAATTAAAGCTGCTTTTGTTTGTAAGCTGAACTACTGACAGCAGTGTTCTAGGGAATACTTGTTTGACAGTGACGATCAAACTGATCAGGTTGGGCGGCTGACAGTGTTTGCGATTGCACAGGTGCCACGCCTTACGGCGATCGCCCAAATTGCAAAGTCCCAATAACTAACATCCCACATGGCTAAAAGAAGCAATAATCAAGAAACTCTCACCTTGGTGCTATCTCTGCTCATTACTCTTGGGCTTCTGGGCTTTGGTGTGTGGTATTTCCGGGGTAGCTTGCCTTTCGGCGGATCTGGGCAACAAACTCAACCCTCTGCATCCCAACCTAGTGCGAGTCAATCGTATGACACCTCAAGCTTGGATACCAGTCTGCCCAATCCAAACGTGCTGACGATTGATGGTAGCGTCACGATAGTGGCTTTGATGAGGCAGCTTCAAATTGCCTTTAATCCGGTAAACCCTTCCTTGCCTACAACTTATGGCTTACCAAATGGCAGTCCGAATGGCACCAATAAAGGAATTCAAAATTTAAGGGACGGCAAAGTGTTGATGGCAGCGAGTTCACGTCCCCTGAAGCCTGATGAAGCACAAGCTGGACTGGTGCAAGTCCCAATTGCAAGAGATGCTTTGGCTGTAGCAGTAGGCATCAACAATCCGTACAAAGGGGAATTGACAATAGAACAGTTGAAGGGAATTTTTCAGGGGAAAATCACGAACTGGTCACAGGTAGGAGGTCCCAACCTGCCAATCAAAGTGATTAACCGCTCTCCAGACAGTGGTACATATACATTCTTTCAGGAAGCGGTGCTTTTAGAGGAGCCTTTTGCACCTGATAGTGCAAATTTCACCACAATCAAGAAAGATGAAACCACTTCGATATTACGTGCGTTGGGTGATAACGGCATCAGTTACAGCACAGTTTCTCAGATAGAAAATCAAAAAACTGTGCGCTTTATCCCGATTAACGGCATTTCTCCCACTGATAGAACTGCTATCGAAAATGGGACTTATCCCATTAGTCGAGTCGTTTATTTAGTTGTGCCACGTAAAACGAGTCCAGCCGCAAAGCAATTTATTGATTTTACTATATCTGCTCGTGGGCAACAGGTTGTCCAACGAGTAGGTTTTATCCCGTTGAAGTAGCAGCTAAATTAACGTGAGTTCGACAAACCTCTCCCACCCAACCTCCCTCTCCTTGTAGGAGAGGGAGGAGCTACGTAAAAATGGGATTTTTAAGCCTCTCCCCTACAAGGGGAGAGGTTTGGAGAGGGGTCAAATCAGGATACATCGAACTCACGTTAAATTATTAGCCCCAGCAAAGCTGTTTGGGTGCTTTCTGCTGCCCACCATGTTCTAACCTTAAAGTGAAACGGTTTCAGGCGATTGGTGCCCAGTGCCGGAGGCGATCGCGCAGAGCGCCCGCTTCGCGAACGCATGAGCAAATAATTTCCTCACAAAAACTATAGTCCTGAGTAGGTGAGTATTATCTTTCTCACGCTGCACTCAGGACCGATGAAATGAGCATATTTTCAGGTGGAACAGGTTTGAATAAGAGGAGGAGAGGGAGATAACAAAGCTAATTCTTCTTTGTCTTCCTTGTCTCCTTGTCTCCTTGTCCTTTCTGCCTTACCTGCTTAGTTGATTACTTTTTGGGTGAGATGAGCATCATCATGTTTCGCCCTTCTTTTTTGGGCGCTTGCTGGACTTCGCCAACTGTCTCCAGATCAGTCGCCATTCGCTTGAGCAACACTTCTGCCATGTCGCTGTGTTGGATTTCTCGACCCCGGAACATCACTGTTGCTTTGACTTTATCGCCATCTTTGAGAAAACGCTCTGCTTGCTTGACTCGTACGTTATAGTCGTGTTCTTCAATTTTGTAACGCATCTTCACTTCTTTAACATCAGCAGTGTGCTGCTTCTTCCGAGCTTCCCGTGCCTTCTTCTCTTGCTCAAACTTGTATTTCCCATAGTCCATAATCCGACAAACCGGTGGCTCAGCCTTGTCACTAAGCAGCACTAAGTCTAGCTCTTTTTCCTCCGCTAGTTGTATTGCTTCTTGTGGGGTCAGAATTCCCAACTGGGAACCATCGGTATCAATAACCCGAATTTTCGGGAAGCGAATTCGTTCGTTAATTTGGGGCAGATCGCGAGTTCTTTTTTTTTCAATCAGAGACATTATGATTCGTGGGATGATTTGTGGGAGCTTTTCGTTAAGAAATTGGCTTGGTTGTTTATGGTATGCCTCAGAAGCAAAAGACGAAAATAACTGAGGACTCGAAAAGGAACCTATAGTTATATGGTAGCTAATCCATAGAGCACTTTCATCGTCGTCGTTGTATCTGCTATTCTACTCACTTTGAAACGATTTCTGTCTACTCGTTAATCTAAATTACATAATAGTAGCAATCTTTAACCATTGTCACTGTTTTTTGTCAAGTGGTTTCTTTTTTTCTATCTCAGTATATTCTCTGTATTATGCAGTTTCTATAATACATATTCTCTTTTTCAAAAAAGTAGTATGGACTACTTGATAATTTATGCTTTCTCAGTAAAAACTCTTAAAAGAAAAACATGAAAATGTACTTACCTTAGAATATATTTAGAGACTATCTTCTATAAGCAAACTAGAATAACAACTTTGCACAAGTTTGGCTGCAAGGAGTTGGGATTAACTCAGAAAGTAGAATGAAAAGTCCTTCTATACGATAAATTGGAGGAAAGGGTGGATAGCGCAGTGCATTGGCAGCAACGGGTTGGCAATCAAAGGGACTGGGTTTGGCGAGGCTGGCAAACTCGCTACACGTACATTCGCCCTGCTCAAAATAACCAAAAAACGACTCCCCTCATCTTGCTACATGGGTTTGGTGCATCCATTGGTCATTGGCGACACAACTTAGAGGTGCTGGGCGAACACTACACCGTTTACGCTCTTGATATGTTGGGTTTTGGAGCTTCTGAAAAAGCCACAGCAAATTATAGTGTAGAGCTTTGGGTGGAGCAGGTCTACGATTTTTGGAAAGTATTCATTCGTCAACCTGTGGTACTCGTAGGCAATTCTATCGGTTCATTGATTGCTATGGCAGCAGCTGCTACTCATCCGGACATGGTGCAGGGTGTGGTGATGATGAGTTTGCCTGACCCATCATTGGAGCAAGAAGCTCTCCCTCCTTGGCTGCGACCTGTTGTGGCAGGAATTAAATCTGTTATTGCTTCTGGATTTATTCTCAAGGGTGTCTTTAGCGTTGTGCGCCGACCAGGGATATTGCGTCGATGGGCAGGTATTGCCTACGCCAATCCAGAAGCTGTGACAGATGAACTCGTGGAAATTATAGCTGGTCCTACGCAAGACCGTGGTTCTGCCCGTGCTTTTAGCGCCCTTTTCCGAGCTACAATGGGCGCAAACTTTGGTCCAAGTGTCAAAACAGTATTACCAACCTTGACAATGCCCATGCTTTTGATATGGGGGCAAAAGGACAAGTTTGTTCCTCCAGTACTTGCTCGTCAATTTGCTCAGTACAACGAGAATTTGCAACTGCATAGTATGGAAGATGTCGGACATTGTCCCCATGATGAGCGCCCAGAACTGGTCAATCAGATTATTTTAGATTGGATTCACAAACATTTTGGTGAAACCAAATTTCTCACTCCTGAAATGTCGCAGCACTAGCAAACTGTTACGCGCTGGATTATTTTATGAATTGCTACTTTGGGGTGGGCAATGCCCTCCCCATAAACTAAATTGCCTAACCAATCGTAACTTGGCTAGTATCAACAGAAGTTGCACCATTCACTGAACGCGCTACAGAAACCATCTTATTGAGAATATCTTGGCTGGGTACTTTGCCCTTTAACACAACAGTTCCACTTGTCTGAGCAACCCAAAGAGTGTTGACATCATCTAATTGTGGGTCTTGGTCAAATGCGAGCGCAACTCGCTTTGCCAAACCACTTTGGTCATACTCTCCATTCAATCCCACACGTTCTGGGGGAATTTGTTGAGTTGCAGCAGGAGAAGCAGCTTGCTGTGCTTGCTGTACTGCTTGTGGAGCAGGATTGACTTCTGCGTTTTGGGGTTTTTCCATTCCAAAAAGTCTTTTTAACCAACCCATACAGTATTTTCTCCTATTTACGTTCTTACTAAATAAACTTAAAAGGTTAACGATAAAGCAACATCTGCCTGTGAAAATAGATGCAGTCAGGTAGCCTTCTGCTTTCAGTATGATTTCTGTATTTTTGTCGTTGCCAAGCTCTACTTATGAGTGCCTTGCGGGTGCCAAAGAGGTTTAAACTAACCGCAGAGGACGCTCTTGACGCAGAGAAGGAGAAGGGGAAGAGGTGATGGCGATTGCGCGGAGCGCAGTGGGCTAAAGCCCAATCGCGATTCGGGGCACAGGCATTGCCAATCGCACTTTTGACCGACACACTTTTCACCCACAGTTTAGAATGAGTGACAAGTGTCAAGTGATACTAAATATTAATAATGATAAATATTGACCCCGTAATTAGTGCGATTAAACCTTTTGCTAAGCCTGCTGCAACTCTAGTCATCAATCAAGCGCAGCGTAACGAAACTGTCATCCAAGTTTTGAGAAGTTTGAAACTTGACCCAACACAACCCCCCAAAGATGTTGATGGTGTTTATGCTTACGCTTTAGTAGAGTATGGGGTGTATAAGCCTGAGCCAATTCTTAAACTTTTTAGAGAGAAAGAAATTAAAAACGCTTTTTGGCAAGCTTATACTTCAAAGAATCCATTAGGTTTCTTGAAGGAAGTAGAAAAATTTCTGAATTGGAATACTTTAGGAAATGAGATACGAGAAGCAGGAATTGAAATACGTACAGAGTTAGAAGAGTTTGGCAGAGTTTTTATCGACGTAGCACAACGTACTAAATCATCAGAATTTCAGCCTTACCCAGACTGGAATTTGGATGAGTATCCAGAGGAGTTTAAACCATTAATCAAAGAAAAGATTCGGTCTTTTTGCGGTCGTGAATTTGTTTTTAAAGCTTTTGCTCAATTCTTGAAAAACAACTCCAACGGTTACTTTACAGTTATAGGGGATGCGGGAATGGGAAAAAGTACTATTGCTGCTAAATACGTCTTTGACCACAAATCTCCTTGCTATTTTAATATTCGCGTTGAGGGTCGCGATCGCCCCGAACAGTTTTTGGAAAGTATTCGTCAACAACTGATTAAGCGTTACCAGTTGCAGAATGCAGAGAAAGCTGATTTACCAACTTTGCTGGAAAAAGTCAGTAAAAAACTTCTTCCCAATCAACGTTTGGTAATTGTGGTTGATGCACTTGATGAAGTAGAGCAAGAACCGGGGGATAATCTTTTATATTTACCTACGGCGCTTCCAGAACAGGTCTATTTTCTACTTACCAGACGCCCATATACTAAAGAGACAAAGCGATTATCTGTGTCTCCTGGTGTTCCGATGGATGAGTTGGATTTAAGGGCGAGTCAGTATGTAGGTTTAAGCCGTGATGATGTGAAAGAGTATATTCGCTTATTTATTAATGAAGACCCAGATTATAAATATGATTTGAAAAAGTGGATTAGAGAACGCAATATCAATGATGAAACGTTTCTTGAGCAGGTAGCAGAAAAAAGCGAAAACAATTTTATGTACCTGCGGTATATTTTACCAGGAATTGCTCGCGGTTTTTATAATGACCTAACCTTAAAGCAATTGCCCGATGGTCTTGAAGACTATTATCAACAACATTGGGTACAAATGGGGATGGATACAGCACCCAAGGAATTAAGGGTGATTATCCTGTTTATTGTAGTGGAGATTGGTACGCCGATTCCCTCTGAGATGATTGCCGATATTGCAGAGCAAGATATCTATGAGGTAGAAGAGGTTTTGAAGGAATGGGTTGAGTATTTGAAGCCGCAAGAAATTGACGAAGAAACCTGCTACAGCATTTATCATGCTAGTTTTCTAGACTTTTTGAAGAAAAAACGGGTTTTGGATTCAAAGCGGAAGCTCTTTAAGGAGAAATTCACCGTCACGACTACCACTGGTCATCGCGCCTCGGTAAATGCAGTTGCTGTAACCACTGACGGTAAACGGGTGATTTCTGGTTCAGATGACATGACGCTCAAAGTCTGGAATTTTGCAACGGCAGAGGTGGAGTTCACCCTCACTGGTCATAGCTCCCCAGTTTATGCAGTCGCCGTCAGTCCTGATGGCAAGCACGTGATTTCTGGTTCATGGGACAACACACTCAAAGTTTGGAATCTAGAAACGAGGGGGGTTATTGCTAGTTTCACTGCGGATGGTGCCTTACGTTGCTGTGTAGTTGCACGAGATGGAGTGACAATTGTAGCAGGCGATCAATTTGGACGAGTGCATTTTTTGCGCCTCGAAACAATAGAGGCGGAACCATGAGCGCTCCACCTCGACCCCCAACCCTCATCAATACCGCCTCCTACCCCTTAAAAAGGGGGGAGGTGTGTCTGCGGAAGATATTGCCCAAATCATTGATGAATTTGATTTTGATATAGAGGAAGCGCTAGAGAATTGGCTGGAGTTCTTACAGCCCGAACGCATAGAAGGAAAAACCCGTTACAGCTTGTATCATTCCAGTTTCCGCAACTGGTTAACTCAGCAACTAAATGCAGCTTAATCCCCAATCGGCATGACATCATGAAAGCGGGTGTAATTAATACTGCGCCTGCCATCGCGTGTCTTGGACAAAATATCGACAAACCGCATATTCCAAAGAATTTCCTCACCGACATACGAGTGACGGGCATGGATAGTCTGAGTTACCGTTTCATCAAGCCCAGTCAGAGTGACCACGATTTCCATGTCATCTTCAACCATCGCTTCTGGTGTGACTCCATACAAAGGACTACTTTCGTCGATTGGGTGCATGACAGTCCAAGTCAAGGCAAAAAGTGGTGACTGACTGCGAACCAGGGACATATCGTAAAATCGACGCATCACATCACCTTCTTTAGTGATTTCGCTACGTACCAAACTCACCCTGACTTGTGCTTCTAAAATCCAGTTTTGCCGTTCGTTGGCAACCCGCAACATCAAAGTCGGTATACCGTTATAGGAAGTTATCACTGCTACACGGCTAAACATGACTCGCGCTTGGGGGAGAGAAAACCGGGCAAACATTAGCCCAGTCGCCATTGCCAACCCTATCAGCCCCAATAGCGCTTCAATGGTAACTAAGATATTGGCATAGGTTGTTTTGGGATACATCGCCCCATAACCGATAGATGCCATAGTCTGGACACTGAAAAAAAAGGCGTCGAGGAAGTTACCCGGACGCGCATTTTCAATACCATCCCCTCCAGCAAGATACGCAAAGGCAAAAAAGGCGTTAGCGAGTACATACCCTAAAGTGATAAATCCTAGGGTTTTGTACCAGCAAAGAGTGAGTAGCAAATGATATGGATCACGCCAACGGTAGTTGGATGCTCCTATACGTACGACGTTGAAGCCGCCGTCCCGGTTAATCATCCGAGGTTTTGAGATTTTGCGACGGGTCTTTTTCATCGGCGACGCAGTTATGGTAGCGATAACTGAGGATGGACACTACTCAATTATCCAATTAAATACCAGCAAAATCTTCTAAAGGAGCGATCGCATATCTTCCCTTTTCATCTGTGTTAACCAAACCTACAGCCAGCAAATCTCTGTCAATAAACAACTTGGTTGGTTTACCTCCAGCGTCAATCTTGGCGTTAATGAATTTCATTGTGTAGCGCATGGTTTCGTAAATCCGTTGGGGATTCATTGCAACTGTTGTAGGTTGGTTCCTACCTATCGATTCGCACAACCGATAAACGCCAGGATTTTCGGGAACTTCATAGCCATAGTGCTTTGCCGCTCTTGGTAAAAAGTATCCAGCAGTAATCGGTTTTTCTCCAGTGGGACGCACACATGAGTAAGCTGGATGACTAGGTACATCAGCAGCAACACTACCAGGCATAAATCTCAGCATATTTAAATTCAGAAAGTCCGGATCGCACTCTTCCAGCCCAAATCGAATACTACTCATGTCGTCTTGAACGCACCCCATCCAAATCTTGCGATTATGGATGGGGATTCTTATGCTAGG
>NZ_CAWUDP010000098.1:0-35690 GCF_963920835.1 Scytonema sp. PCC 10023 | reverse complement strand
GGCCGTAGCCAGGGCGAGAGTTTCTCTGATTTTGCACTTGGCGGCTGTTGGTTGTGGAAGTTTGAACTGTAGAACTACCGTTGACAGCAGCACCATTTTGCTCAGTGTATTGGTCAACGCTTTGTGATTGACCTGCGAATGCAGCGGTGGGAGCAATCATCAAACCAGCAGCCAGCAAACCGAAAGCGATAGATTTGTTCAACATTTTGATGGACCTTGTTAGTTGTGTGTGTGTTGTGAAAGTTATGTGTTGTAGTCAGGCAAGGGCGTTGCGTTTATACCTTTGACTGTGCAACGCCTTTGCACGAAATCAATGATGATTAGCGACGACCAGCATTTTGGCTCTGGTTGTTGTTGGTGCGACCGACTTGGTCAGTGTTAGAACCATCGGTTGCCGCACCATTTTGAACAGTACCTTGGCGAGCATCTTGACGTTGGTTAACTTTGCCACTGCTACCGTAACGCTGACCGTAGCGGCCGTAGCCAGGGCGAGAGTTTCTCTGATTTTGCACTTGGCGGCTGTTGGTTGTGGAGGTTTGAACCGTAGAACTACCGTTGGTAGCAGCACCATTTTGCTCAGTGTACTGGTCAACGCTCTGGGATTGTTGCGCAAATGCAGCGGTAGGAGCAATCATCAAACCAGCAGCCAGCAAACCGAAAGCAATAGATTTGTTTAACATTTTGATGTAACCTCGTTAGCTGTGTGTGTTGTTTTAGTGTTTTGTTGTTTTTGGTGAGAGTGAACACCTTTGTTTCCGTAGCTAGGTATTTAGATGTGTCTTTACCTCTAGGAGTTCCTTCGGGTGTTTCTCTTTTTGTTTTTTGTTTTCCTATTGAGAGCTACATAATCGAATCGCATCATTTCGGATTTCTCTTTTGAGATTTTTGAAAAATTGCGCTTGCGCTTCATCTGCTCTCTAGTTCACCCTCCCCCCCCAGAGATTACTCAAGATAGAGGTGAACTCTATACTTAACTGTTTTAACCAAAGAATTTGGGTGCGTCAAGAGCTAAGCTGAAATTTTTAGGCAAAATTTTTTGAGCATAAATTTTTTTTGGTGTTAAAATCTACGGCTAAAGGTTAGATATATACGCTGTAACTGTGAAAAAGGCAAAACCACGGATAGCATTTCTACGTGAAAAAGCAGGGCTAACGCAGCTCGAGCTTTCGCGCCTCGTAGGCGTGACCGAAAGTACCATTCAGAACTGGGAAAGCGGAAGGACTGGGACAGAACACATTGAGAGAATCATTAGGTTTTGCAAAGCTCTGAATTGCCAAGTGGAAGATTTAATTGATTACGTAAGCGATTCAGCCCAAGAGCCTGCTGCAAAACTTACCTCACTCAGCGAGATCCATCATTTATTGGGGACTGACGAACCTTCCCTAACTCCTCGCCCTAATTCTGAAGTTGCTCAAAAGCAGCAAGTTAGTCATTAGTCAGGAGTTAAGAGTCAAGAGTCATCAGTTATTATTTCTCTCCCCCCTCCCCCCCACAGCCCCCAATCCCTGAGGGAAGCCCAAGCCCCCACCTCCCTATCGCCTTATCTTCCCCCACTCCCCTAGCTTGCTGCCATAAAGTATCTACCGTCACAAATTGATAGCCCTGTTGTATGAGTTGAGGAATGAGTATTGCTGTTGTTGCGGCAATATCTTGTCCGCCGCAAGCACCGTCATGCAACACAATCAGTGAGCCATTACAGACTTGCTGGAGAATTCGCTGCACGACTGTGGCTACTCCCGGTCTTACCCAGTCCTCCGGTACAACACTCCACATCACGGGTCGATAATTCCACTGGTTCAGGAGTTTTAATGTTGTAGGTGTAAACAAACCGTTGGGAGGACGGACATCACGTACTTTTTCGGGTGCAAGATCACAGGCATTGTAGATAGCAGCTTGGGTTTTTTCTAAACTGTGCTTAAGTTCCATTGGGGAGAGCATGGGAAAATTTTGATGGTCATACCCATGTAACCCAATCCAATGCCCGCGATCGCACACCTCTTTAGCTAGACTTGGTGAACGGTTGACACAAGCACCTAACCAGAAGAAACTAGCTGTGATGTTGTAACGGTCTAAAACTTTCAACAGTTCGGGCGTGTATTGAGGATGGGGACCATCATCAAACGTCAATGCGATCATTTTGGAATTTGCATCACCACACCAAAGGCAGTTAGGAAACGTTGGTTTGAGGATGCGGTAGAAAATTGGAAATAGGGGAGCCAGTTGCATTTAGAGCCTACTTGCTGTTTTTCGTTTTATGTACTAGCACTGAAACCAAAGCTAAGTCATCTGTTGCCTATTTTTCAACTTCATCATATTCCGTGAAAAATATTAGCCATCCGCTTAAAGATCCAGGAACTTTATTGTAAATATTTATGAATATTCTATTTTTCAAATTCCCATTGTTCTGCTGCTTGTACGGCTACCTTAATCGCATTGTCAATCGCAACGTCTTTCTGTTCTAAAATCACTTCTTCACCAACTGTACGTTGAGCAACGACACCACACACGCAGCCTGCTCTAAAACCATACACCCCTGCCATTTTTAACAAAGTGCCACACTCCATTTCGTAGTTCAGCACGTTCAAAGACCGATATTCTTCTGTTATACCGCGTAGAGAGCGCAACAACTGTCGATTCATAAACTGAGTTCGCTCTTGTCCTTCATAGAATGTATCGACTGACGCAGTCACACCCATATAATGTTTCACCTTCAATTCCTGTGCAGCCTTTACCAAGGCTACCGTCACAAACGGATCGGCTGCTGCGGGATACTCAACAGGTGCAATATCGTTAGCGGCTCCTTGTCGGCATAAGGCAGCACTCGTAATTACGATGCTACCAACCGGTACGTGTTCTTGAATAGAGCCGCAAGTGCCGACGCGAATAATCAGCTTAATACCAAGTTGTATCAACTCATTAACAACAATAGTTGTGGATGGCGCTCCCATACCACTCGTGGCAGATAAAAGCGCTTTCCCGTTGGGCAGAATGCCTAGATAACTGTTCAACCCGCGATTTTCAGACAAAAGACGCACAGAGTGCAAATAGGACTGGGCAATGAGCCGTGCCCGTTCCGGATCACCGGATAATAAGGCAATGGTTGGCGATCGCTCTCCAAGGTCATCTTTTCCAAACCCGATATGATACAGCTTGCCATGAGTCATTTGAGATACTTATCACACCAGTTCACCATTTCCCAGAGTACATGAGCAACCCCTTCACGAGAGCGATAGCCGTGGTCTTCTAAAGGTAATACCACCAAGCGAACAGTTGCTCCGAGTCCCTTAAGCGCTTCATACAGCCGTTCCGTTTGTAGTGGATAAGTGCCAGCATTGCTATCTTTTTCCCCGTGAATCAGTAAAAGTGGCGCTTTGACTTTAGCAGCATGAGTAAAAGGAGACATATGAATGTAAGTCTGTTGTGCCTCCCAGAAATTGCGCTGCTCTCCTTGAAAGCCAAAAGGAGTCAGGGTACGGTTATAAGCGCCACTCCTGGCAATACCTATGCGGAATAAATCGGTCTGTGCTAGTAAATTTACGGTTGTAAAGGCACCATATGAGTGTCCGCCAATACCAATATGATTGGGGTCGGCAATGCCACGTCCTACCACATAGTCTACTGCAGCTTGCGCTCCAGCAATCAATTGCTCTACGTAAGTATCATTTGGCTCGGCATCACCTTCACCAATAATCGGCAAAGTGGGACCAGAAAGAACTGCATAGCCTTGAGTCAGCAGAAATAAAACAGAAGCACGGCTGGGACGGCTGAAAGTGTTTTCAGATTTCGTAATCTGTCCTGCAAATTCCTTATCTTTAAATTCCTCGGGATAAACCCAAAATAACATCGGCAAAGGACCATCTCGGCTAGGGTCATAACCAGCAGGGAGGTAGAGTTTAGCCGACAGTTGCACGCCATCTGAGCGCTGATATTTCACCAACTCACTCTCGACTCCAGCCAACTGAGGAGCAGGGTCTTGATAATGAGTCAGGGCAATGGGAACCTGATGATCGCGACGGTTAAACAGAAAATAATTCGGTGGCTCAGTTTGAGACTGGCGACGAGTAATCACAGTTTGTGCTTGATCATCCAGCACATAACAGATTTCCTCTAAGTAAGGATCTTGGCACTGCCATAAGCGGTGCGTCTCCCCTGTTTCCAAATCTAGGGAATCTAAAAACGGATATACGCCCTTGGGTGATACTCCTCGTCCGTTGAGGTAAATGACATTGCCTTGTGGTGCAAAACGTAGAACTCTATACCTGAATGGTCCTACAGTCATCAATGCTGACCCTGGGTCACTGTATTTATCTTCAGAACTACGGTCAAATAGCAGTTGCGGCGGTATTTCAGGCGCTTTGGGATAAATGCGCCAGATTCGCTCTTTGCGGGTATCGTACCATCGTTCCCAAACCAGGGCGACATCTTCTTTCCCCCAAGCAAGGCTATGGAAGCGATACTCGGATTGCCAGAGTTGGTTTGGTGTATCGCTAAAGGGAGCATTTAATTCAAACAAAGCATCCCGTTTGGCAACGTCACAAGTCGGATCACCCTCGTCTAAAGCTTCTATCCAACACAATGTCGCTTTTACATCGCTGCGCCAAGAGACTCCCCTTCGTCCTGTCCGCACTTCGTCAAATTTGGTTGTACGGCGCACAAAAAGTGGTACATCAGCAACCTCGTAGACTAATTTCCCTGCATCATCAACAACCTGAATTTTTTTAGGAAAATATGAGACGGGAACTTGGTAAGAAAACGGTCGCTGCAGCGTAGTAAGTAGAATGAATTTGCTGTCAGGAGAGGGTATGGCTTGATGAATAAGACTGCTAGATACCAACAAAGTGCGATGACCATCGAGCGTCACTTTCTCTAAAGTTGAGGTTAAGTAGTATTCAAGTAGCGCCTCATCGTGCGGATTTTGCAGTAGATTTGTATACGTCCGAGTTGGGCTTTTACCGTGCAAGTTTTCTTGAATTAGAGGTCCTGGAGGAACTACTGGTTCAGAAGGAGGCTCAGGGCGATCGCTCTCAATGAACTTGCAAATCAGTATCTCATCCGACAGCCAATAATACGGTTCTCCATACGCTGCGTTGAGAACTGGCTCTGTTAAGCGCCTGGTGGTGCAATCAGCAACATCCACAACCCACAGTTCTAGCCCTGTTGCTTGACTCAAGGTAAAGGCGAGTTTTTGACTATCAGGTGACCACCTTAAGAACCCAATTTGGGCGTTGTCAGGAAGCGCTATTGTTTTGCTTATTTCACCAGAGGCGATCGCCTTTATTCTCATAGTCCCGAAAGGGTTGTGGCGAGCAGGTGCGTTCGTTTTGGGATTAATGAATAATCCCGCCAAAGCAACTTCTACTTCTGCAAGTAAGGCGATCGGGAGCAACAAAGGCTTTTCTAACTCCACCATCCATTCCCTGTTAGGAGAGAGCAGAATTGTCGGTGGCGGTGGAGCATCGAGAATTTGGTTAATCGGTTCTGGGGGAGATTGCCAGAATTGTTCAATAATGGGGGGATTGGTGGGGAATTTGTCCATTTTGAGTCGGGTGTTGGCAAGCTCTTATTCCAAATTACCAACACCTGACTCAGAATACATCCTGAAATGGTCACTTTTCTACAGTGTACGGGGTGGACACAAAGCATGTAGTAGTTTGCAAACTTTACACCCCTACAGCCCCACATCCGACTAAGTACAGGATTTCACAAGTTCGTAACTTTTTTAAACGCAGAGGAACACCCTTGGTAGCGCATTCGTGACGCAGAGTCTCGCCAAATTTAATCCGCTACAAATTAATGAAATGCTGTACTAAGTTGTCATTGCGACTTCAACATCTTCTTCTATTTTGGGTTTAGCTTCCTGAAACTCCCGACCTAGTTGAGTTAGTTGTTTTTGGTTCATACACTTACGGACAGCGCTAAAAATTTCCCTTTCTTCTTCTTGTACGTGGTGCTGAACCGCTTTTTTTAGCTCACTCATTTTTGTTTTAAACTCAGATTCGGTCGGTTTGAGCACCTTGAGTTCTTCTAAAAGCGCTTTGGCTTGTTCGTGTTCTTCTTGGGCTTCTTGAGTATATTTTCTAGTTTCTTCATACTCTTGCATTGCTGGGTAGAAGACAAATTCTTCCGCTCTTGTGTGCAAGTTCAACATTTTGTAAATTTGATTAAAGTAATCATACAGTTTCGTGTTTTCAGCAGTTTCTATTTTTGCAAACAGTTGCTCAACTTGACGATGCTCAGCTTCAATTAATGAAAGGATGTCCTGAGTTCTAGCTGTAGTCATATCTGTTTACTCCTTGTACTGTAGGTAACATTTGGATACTTGTCACTATAGGTTTAGAACCATCTTGACTCACCAATTTCTGACAAACTTATAACCTCAGCCATAATTTCAACACTTTTTTCTCAACAGCCAAAAATCAAGCTAGTTAGCAATTGCCTTTCTTCTATACTCTTCCTTAAGGTTTTGAAATTTATTTCTTATGAAGGATGAATAAAAAATTTTGCAATGTTTCAATTAATATTATCGGCAAGAGAAATGGAAGGGATTTAAGAAATGAACATCATTGCATGGGTAGTTTTAGGGCTTTTAGCTGGTGCAATTGCTAAAGCTATCTATCCTGGTTATCAAGGTGGTGGAATTCTTGCTACTATCTTGTTGGGAATCGTTGGTGCTTTTATCGGTGGAAGTTTAGGAGTTCTTTTGGCTACTGGAAGACTAACCCTAACTGCTGCTAGTTTTAGCCTCCCTGGTTTGGCTTTAGCTGTTATCGGCGCACTGCTTGCTATCTTCATTTGGCATTCATTCGCTCGCAGAACTGTTTAATAATTAAAAATTGATTATAATTTGTAATTCGTAACTCGTAATTAGATTGGTCATTAAGAGTTACGAATTATTAGTTAATATATAAATCTTTTATTTTCAGCATATTATAATTCATTAGTATATTATTTTACTCAATATTGACTCACTTTCCAACTTGAGGAGTGGAGCAAGTAGATCAACTTATATAAATAACACAATCAGCAAAACAGCTAAGCTCAACTGCAAACCTTGCTGCCTTCTGTCCTGAGTTCCCTCTACCTTAGAAGGCAGGCTAGATAAATATTTGTCATAGAAATCACGCAGAAGGGAAGAGTGTTTCTTCACTTAATCTTTCTTGACTTAATCTTTCTTCACATAGTTGTGTTTATCGTAAATTAAAGGGTCTAAGACCCCTACGTCTATACGTAGTCTCAGTTTCAGTTGGGGTTTAAATCCCTGTCTGAAACGTCTTCAATGCGTGAATTTTGAATGAGCGAATTTTGAATTTTTAATTACCCCCCGGCACTCTCCTTCCCCCAAACCATTGCGGGGACTATAGGGAGGTTAATTTTCGTGTATCTTCATAGAGCAACGGTATGAAAAGGTAAATTTCTACTCCCAAAATACTTATTATTTTTTCAGCATTTTTATACAATTTTTGATAGTCCAAAAGCTAGATGAAGTTTCTGGTAGGTGAAGCAAAATAGAAAGTGAACAGAGATAAACAATACCAAATTTACAAGCCATGACAACTAACAAAGCAAGCAATTCCAACAACGCTGTGTCTACCTCCCAGCATGAGAGCAAAGAGGAACTCAATAAAAAAACCTCTGTGCAATTTGTCACCAGTGTTACAATCGGCGTTTTAACAATTATCCTTGTTGCTGCAAGTGCTTATTTCGGAATCATCCGCTTCTAATACTACTGATTGAACGTATGCCTAAAATTTTGGAGTAGCCATAGAAAATTGATTATGGCTACTCCAATTTTAAATATTCTTTGTTTTAGTGTATAAAACCGTCATGAGTGAGTTCGGTTAAGCTCACTTAGGAATAACAACAAGCTTGCTAAAGTAGTTTTTAGAAGTATAGTGAACTTTGCAATTTGCAGGTTACTACCGTGAATAATTTGTCAAATATCAACTCAGAATCTTTTGGCGAGGCTTCGGGAAACAACTTGCTGTGGCAGTATGTTCAATCTATGAGTCCACAGACAGTTACCCAACTTTCCAAGCCATCTTCTCCTGACGTGCTTCAGGCAATGGAACGTACTATTGTAAGTATGTTGGGAAACCTACCATCAGAAGACTTTAACGTACTCATTACCACCAATCGCGAAAATCTTGGAAGGCTACTAGCTGCTGCGACGATGAATGGTTACTTCCTGCGTAACGCGGAACAACTGATGGCTTTTGAAAAGTCTTTACAAGCAGCAGATGCTCATTCAGAGGATTAACAATCAAGCCATTTCGCAGCGCTTCAAATATATACGATTGAGGGAGCGATTGCCCAAGGGGCACTGGCGGAGCCAATCGCCAAAAAACAGCGATCGCCCCCTCACTTTTCATCAAACCTAGTCAACAGCTTTCTTTACCCTAGCTCTTTTTCACCTCCTGAGCCATTTTTCGGTAGTAGTCCATTTGAGGATTAGGACGACGCCGATAAGCGGTAGGGGTTTCAAGAGCTTTTGTAACTTCAGCTTCAATTTTTTCTTGTGTTGTCTCTCGTTTTATACCCTGTGCTGAATCAGGTTCTAGGAAATATCCAGAACCTGAATTGGAAAGTCCAAAGAGCTTACCGAAGAAACCAAAGATATTTCCCAGGAAATTAAAGATATTTCTCAAAACAACAGAGAAAAAAGCTGTAAGGCGAATAAAAGAATTCTGAAGAATTTGTGTTAAACGAGACATAGTATAGCCTCCCGTAGCTGCACATCTTTATTGTGACTTACTAAACTAAAGATGTGCAGCTATTTTTTTGTATATTGAGAAATTGTCTGGGTGGTTTGACAAACCAAGTTTCAACCAGATCGAGAGCCCAAAACTGGTCTAACAAAGTTTGTCGATTTGGGAGCCCCAGATTTTTAGTCTTCGTCAAGAGCCGGGAAAGCTTCTTCAAACCGCCACAATTCATTTTTATTTTTAACGAACCAAATACGAGTTTCTGGAGTTAATTGACTCCAAACTTTTTCAATGGGTATGTGGGGAGATGAATATTGATACTCTTGACCAAGCGCTTTCAAATTTTGTGCGACATCATCAGGAACGCCGAACTCTTTCCAATCAATTTCTCTGTGTATTCCAGATACTCCCTTACCAGGGTCGAAAATTAACTGTGCAGTTCTGATTAAGTCAGCGAAGTGTACTGGTCTGAGGTTATTTATCTCCTGAATCTGGAGTGATTCGTTATCCTTTTGAGACATCGTTACGTTCGTGGTGAAAATAGTTTGTCCATTGGACTTACCGCCAGAGATATTCACCTCGATGCTTCTAGTTTAGCGCAGAGTGAAAATTGAGTAGTAGTCAACTCCCTAAGAACGCAGTTGAGCTAATAGCACTGTAGGGTTCCAGTAAGCGCGAGTTGTTTGAATCTTACCAGCATCGTTAATTTCAAAAACTGTTATGCCCTCAAAGGTCACTGACTTGCCAGTTTTGCTAACACCCTCCATTGTCCATTTTACTGCTGCCTCATTGCCTGCGACGAAAATATGCTCTGTTGTTGGTTCCAGCTTCTCAAATGCGGCTTGCAATTGCCCAATAAACTCCCGAAACCCCTCATGGACTTTTGTTGGCGGATGTCCAACTGGATCGTAACTCACAGCATCTTCTGCAAAGTTTTCCACCCAGCCTGTTGGGTTCATTGTTGCAATGTTAGCAAAGTAGGAAGCAACAACAGCTTCGATAGCTTTTGAGTTATTCTCCGACATGGCAAAGATATTTACTGTTAACTGAAAATGGCTTCGGTTGGTTACTCATTTTCAATCAGAACTGTAACCGCAGCGACAGCTATTAACATTTCGTCATTTTTATCATTGAGCGCCTCAATTGCTTTACCCTGAACCACCATCCCCCCAGACTCAACGGTGAGAGTTTTGCGACCAAAAGGCAACACAGCCAAAACCTCGTCTTGTCGTACTTGCTCCGGGTAAGGCACTGCAACCTTGACTTCAACGATCATATCATCTGGATCACTCAAGCCAGCGACTTCCGAAATACCAGGCAAAGCATTGTGTGCGATCGCATTTCTCACAGCCCTCGCCGCTGCTACCGTTGGTTCCTGTCCATGCTGATCCACTCCCATCCCCATTTCAATAATTAAGCGTTTGCGTGCCACACTGACCTCTCATTGTAAAGTTTTCTTCTTCAAAGCCTACAAGATTTTTGCATTCATGTCTTGTAATGAAACTATATACACTTTCATTACAAGATATGCTAAGTCTCTACGCTGCTGTTGTACCCTTCAGATCCCCGACTTCTCTAAGAAGTCGGGGATCTTGTTTTTCACGAATCATTTAGGATTCCTATATGTGCCTACGCCGCTGTTGGCTTCAATGAAAATATTATGTAGTATATGTAATATAAAAAAGTTCTTTTTCGAGTCTGGAAATTATGAACCAGTATCGCTTCCAGCGGTCATTCTCAAAAGACCCAACCTTAAGCAGTCGCCTGTTTAACCTCCTAGAAGTTGTGTTTCCTGAAATTGGAATCAGCAATGCTGCAGAATGCGCGAGAAAGCTAGGTGCACCGTGGGAAGAGGCTTCGACCCCATTCATGCGCTTCCAGGATGATCTCGCTATCACTCATGTGGGAGTTGTGGAAATTCCCATGCAACTGATGGGCGAAATGGTGACAGTTGGAGGAATTCACGGAGTGTGTACGCGTCCTGAGTTCCGACGACGCGGCTATTACCGAGAAGTCATGCAAGAGGTGCTAGACTACTGCGACAAGCGATACAAAACTCTGGTACTAACCACAGCACAACCTGAATTATACGAACCGTTTGGCTTTCGCGTTGTCCAAGAACACGTTTTCATCTCAAAGTGCAATACTCTAGGCGGTACTCATGGCTTGCGATTGCTAAATACTAACAATATCGATGATGTCAAATTGTTACACAGACTTTTGGAGACACGCGAACCAGTCTCTCACATTCTGGGGATAGTAAAGGAGAAAGCCGTATTTTGCGTCAACGAAGGAAGCAACCCTCTGCACTATGCTGAAGACTTGGATCTCATCCTTTGCATAGAAATAGAAAATACGAAACTCAAGTTATTCGACTTGTTAGGAACAAAGATTTGTACTTTAGAGGACATCCTTAAAAGGATACCCCAACCTCTAACGGAAGTAGAAATCTATTTCAGCCCAGAACGCCTGAATGCTGAAGTTCAAGCATTTCCTCACCGACTCAATGGTGATTCGTTGCTAATGGTTCGCGGTGAATTTCCGCTGTTTGGGGAGAAGTTCATGCTACCACGTTCCACACGTTGCTGAACCTCTACAAATCTTGTGAAGCTGCGTTTTTAGGTGTTGCTAGCGCTGAATCAATGTAAGGTAACTTGAGCCAAAAATGAGACTCCCGTCTCTTCAGCTTTTTCAAGCTGGTTCTACAATAAACGCTAATGCAGATATCAAACCAATCGTACTGCTAAAGATGACCCGTCTAAGTACAAAGTGTGTACATACCATCTAGGTTTTCCCAAAGAGGTGAGGCAATTCGTTGCCTAAATTGAGGCATTTTGCTAAAACAATTTTAAATGCAAATATAATAAACCTCTCATCGCCCACAGTTGAAGTTTCATCACTTCCGTGGGGAAATTTTAAGTTCTGCGTTCTGTGTTATCCTCAGATTCATAGTTCTGTTGCCACCTCTATGTGGAACCAGTTTCCAATAGATGACGTCAAGAGTATACTCTTTTATACTGAAGCAGTGACGATGCAAAATCTGAACAACTCTGAAGTGCAGCAAGAAGCTATTGCAGTGGCAAAGGCAAGATGTAGACTGGTAGGTAGTCACTTATCGGTGCTACCTACAATGCTAGGGTCGCTTCAAGAGCTTCCACAGAACAAGAACACCCTGTTCGTGGCAGAAATAGGCGAAGATGTTTACAAGTTGAACCAGATGGTGAACAAGCTAACAACTGCTGGGATTGTCCACTGGGTAACTAACACCATATACAGGCAATATGCTAATTGTCACCCTCGCGATAAACCGTCTCTATTTCAATTCCTTATAGAGATTTATAAATAACCTTTCTACCCGATGAGTCAAGCCCGGATAGGCATTCCCAAAATCATACCATGTCCCATGATTCTTTGTACCATATCCGAACGAGAACTACTATAACCTCTATTGCTGAGCGACCCATTCATCAAATACCATTTATTAGCTATTCACCTAGTGGTGTTGGTATAGTTCATAAAGTTTTGCCTGTTTTGTTAGCAAAAGTTGACTCATTACCAGATGGGTTGGAAGCTATCATCGCCACCAGCGACCTACAGGGAATTGACCCAACCAATCACCGCCTTCTCGGTCATCTTGTCAGTGAAGAACTAGAAAACTTGGCAGAGTCGGGAAAAATTCCATCGCCACAAACAACGGGTGTCATTTTAGCAGGAGACCTTTACGCAAAGATAGATAAGCGTGGTGGTGTAGGAGATGTCCGTGAAGTTTGGCAAGCTTTTAGTCGCCGTTTTCGTTGGGTTGTTGGGGTAGGAGGAAACCACGACAGTTTTGGAAAAACACCACAGGAAATCCAAGCATTTCAAAATGGGCAAGATATCCATTATTTAGATGGCGATCTCACTTGTCTTGATGGAATTCGCATCGCCGGAATCTCAGGAATTATTGGTAAAACAACTAAACCTTTCCGTCGTTCTGAAGAAGATTTTAGAAAGCTTGTACAGGAATTACTCAACGAGTCACCAGACATTTTAATTCTGCATGAAGGTCCCAACGATGCAGAAGCTAGATTGATAGGGAATGAGTCAATTCGTGGCGAACTTACAAAAGGGAGTAATTTATTAGTTATTTGCGGTCATTCGCACTGGAGAGTACCAATGACAGCTATGCCCAAAGGAGTACAAGTGCTAAATGTAGATACTCGGGTTGTTGTCATGGCAAAGATGAAATCGTAGAGTTTTAGCAGATTGAGTATCCTTAGAGAGGATTAAACAACTCTGCCTGCGGTATGTGAGGAAGTTATCGTAAACAAATAGTCGTCTGGTCCTGAAAGGGTAAATGATTTGTGAACTCTACCCGTTTCAATTTCAGAAGGAGTGAATCCTAACTCACTCAAAGCATCTCGTGTCACAAAAACATCATCCACCATCAAATCAAAGGGCGCATTTGTCCCAGAAACGATCGCTTCTTTAGTCTTTCTCAACACTAAGTGCGTGCCTCCCCGTAATTCCAAAACCGCAAATTCTTCCGACTGAGTAACGTACCGTAGCCCTAACTTGAGGAAGAAATCGGTAGCGATTGAAACATCACTCACAGTTAATTTCACATGAGCGATCGCCACCGGAGGACGCTGATCAGTTTCTTTTGTTATTGTTTCTTTCAGTTGCATAATATTAATCCGAGAAAATGAGCGCGAATCTTAATTATTGGTAATTAAAAATTCAAGAACGAGATTATTTACCAATGTTCCTCGTTAGCATTAGCTTTAGCAGCTACCAATCGAACTAACTCAACATCTAAGCCTAACGCCTCAGATATTTGTTCGACAGTTGCACCTAAACTCAACATAAAAGGAACTGCTTCCAATTTACCTTCTAGTTTTCCTTCTGCTTTACCTTCTTGCTTACCTTCCTGCTTGGCTTCTTGATAAACTTTAGTTTGTTTTAACTCGCTAAATCCAAACATTTGCTCAATTTCCTCTCGACTTTTCAAAGGGAACTTATAGACAATAATCGTTTCTATCAATTCGAGAAATTCTCCTTGGGTGATTTCCGAGGTTATTTGTTGTCTGGCGAGGTTAATTAACTCCCTGGCTTTTGTGACTGCACTCTCCGAAGGCTCTATTACTAATTTAACAGTCTCAATACCAATCGACTGTTCTGCTGTGGAGTCCAATTCATCCAAATATATGCGCGTGACTCGTCCAGATGTGAGTAATTCTATATACCGTTCTGTTTCTCCTATATCAATACTGCGACTTGGATAAACTACCACTCCACGCCAATTGTTGGTAAGTTTGGTTTTATCAAGGTAAAGAAAGATTTCCGTAAACAAGCGAGAGTAGAATTTTTTATCGGGTTGAAATTGAACTTCGACGAAGTAGATGGGCGATGATGGATTACTTTTGGGGAGAAACACGCCATCGATGCGGAAAGCGAGTTGTTTGACTTCAACGGAGGAAAATTGGTAGGCGTTGGCGGTTTCGGGTGGTTAATTGATGAGTTCAAAGAAGATGCTGGGGAAGCTTTGGAATAGGCGGTAGAATATTGTGTCTGTTTTCACGCTAATTGATGCTGGATTGGTGGCGTAAGTTTTGATTTTACCAGAGTGCTTGGTGGTTGTGGAAGGGTGAGATTTAAGCAGGTGAAGAGATTGTCTATTTATTCATCAGTTCGAGGTTATTCTCATTTTTATGAGCGTTTACGGATTTTGCTTGTTGTGGGTGGGGGAGTTTGTGAAGGTTTTGAATGATGTGGGTTGAGGGTTGAGTGGGCGATTACATCTCATGCAAAGATAGGATTGATTGTGGGGGGGGGCTGCCTTATTTTTGAATTATATTAATTAAGAAACCCTTGCCAAGTCGGTGCCAATACTGCTGGATTCTGAAAAATTACAGGTAACCAAGAAGCTGCTGGAAATTCATCTTCTAGCTCTTGTAACTTTTCGCGTGCGTTCCGCATTGCAAGATATAAAGATTTTTGCTCAATTGCAAAAGCAATTAGGAAAGACTTCAAAAATTCATTGGCTACAACATCAGGAATTGGCTCCCGTATAACAATAATCGTGGGAAGAGATAATTTTCCCAAAGCAAGAGCAATTCCTAACCCATCACAAGAATTAAAAATTGCTAGTTTTAAACCTTTTTTAATAGCTGCTCTGAGAGATTTTTCTAATTGTTCAATCGTTATACTATTATTTGTAGGATTCTCATTAATATAAATTATGCCTGTGTCACCTTCGGTTTGACTATGACCAGCAAAAAGGAGAATGTCCCAACCAATGGAGCTCCGAAGGTGAGTCTTAAGTTCGCTGCGAGAGGGCTTGACAAGAAAAACGACTTCTGAATCATGTAAATTTTCGAAGTTTCTGGCTTGTGCCTCTAAATCGATGCCTTGACTATTACCGATAATCGTCAAGATTCTAACTTTTTTTCTTTGGGATCTTGCCTCTCCTGATAATTGGGAAATCTTATAGTATTCGGAGTGATATAAAGCTATCTCTGCAAAAGGATAATCTTCAAGAAAATCCCAGAGATGCCAAGGTAATCGCATTAGTACTTCATCGTCGGTTACAATTATCACCCTAATTTCTTTTGTTAGGTCTAATTGCGCTCGCAGTTGCCGCTCAATGTTGATGAAATTCTGAGTGTCGAGCCATTGGTTAATACTTTGGCGTAACTCTCGGCACAAGTCCCTAAAATCGTGGTAAGAGACATTTGTTATAGCTTCGTCGTCGATTTCAAATATACCATCATCTTCTATGGGTGAAGAACGCGAATGCATACGCCCGCACAAATTTAGGTAGAGTAATCGCCATTGCTTATACAGTGTCAGTAGTTCTGGCGCTGAGGGTAAGGAAATCGTAAATTGCATTAATAGGCTTTGACTTGCATCTCTAAGTTGAATCGTACCCCTTGGAAATCCATTGTTTAAGTCACCTATTCCTGGATGAATTATAACTGAATAAATATCTGTAAATTGTCTTTCTAAAGAAGTCTGGTCTGTTCTTTGGGTTATTTTTTTAATTATTTGTTTGAGAACTGGCAAATTTATATCGTCAACATTGAATTGCGTGTCCCACCCAGCTATTTTGCTGAATTCAGTTGCAGCACCTACAAAGTTATCACGAACAAAATATTTTATTCCACAACTGTAAACCAACAAAGGCTCAAACCCCGCTTCTATCAAAGGCTGCGCTAAAGTCTCCACTAACGAAGCAAGACGCAACACCTCCCCCATATCCTCCTGCTGCACTTTCTGACTCAACGCCTGCGCCAATTCCCGCGCCGCCTCATCCGGCTTGGTATACGCCAACGCCGTCCACTCCTGAGCTTGTGCTAAATCCTGCGTATCTGCGTCATCATCAGTCAATCGCTGTGCCACATAATCCAGCAAAAACTCCCCCAACTCATCTAATCGTTCTTGTCCAAATTCCCCTTTCAATTCCCGCAACAACAAATTGCGATCGCCAATATCCATCTCATACATCTCATAACCCACCTGACGACACAAACGCGACAGCAACACATGAGCTATAGTCGTCCAAGGGGCTTCGGGGACAAAGTTTGCCCAAATTTGGTAAAGTAAATCAGGTGTCAGTACCAAAGGAAACGCCGCATGACGAGCCAAGTTGCGGTGTGCTTCCCCAAACTGCTGGGCAAACCCTTCAACCCGTCGCTGGGCAATTCGCATTTCCCGCTCTTTGTTTGTGGTAGGCATCAAAAAACCTCAACTGACTTCCATCCCAAATTAAAGCCTAAATTAAATATTATCCCGTACCCAATTTCTAAAAGCTTGAATGGCTTGAGTTCTACCAGAAAGTTGACTCTGCTGGACGTATTGATTGACTAGCTCAATTATCGGAGTATTTGGAAAAGTAGGACTAGAATCTGACTCTATATATTTTCCAGCTTGCAAGACATTAATCTGTAACCCTTGTTTTCCGTATCGCCAAAGTTCTGGTACTCCCAAAATTTGGTAATTGTCCAATTGCGTGCGGGAAGTTAAATCAATTTCTATCGCTAAATCTGGGGGTGGCTCGACACTCATATCGAGGCGATTTTTACCGATAACTGCCGCTTGATTTTGAATGTAAAAACAGGCATCGGGTTCGACTGCTTGAGTCATGTGTTCATTTTTCAAAGTTGTCGAACCCAACGACTCAAACGCAATTTGTCGTGCCTCTAATAAAATTTTTACCATATCGCCAATAATTTCTTTGGCTTTTTCATGTTCGGGCAAAGGAACCATAATTTCTAAAAGTCCATGACTATAGGAAAGTCTGGCAGCACGATGTTCTCCCAATTCCGCCAGAATATTTTCAAATTGCTGCCAGCTAACGTCCTCAAGTAGCAGTTGCTGTCCCGGTTGAATCCTCAACTGTCTTAACTCTAATAGCATAAAGATTCATCCAACTCTTTTACTACAATATATCGACCCCGCAACACACTAATTGCCGCATTCATCCCCTGCGAACTCATTTCAAACATCGGCACAAAACGGGCAATTTCCCCAGCAGTAGTTTGCCGCCAGCATTCACTCGGCATTGGGTTGAGCCAAGCAAAATAACGCACCGACTGCTGTAACTGCTCAATCCATACCTTAGTATTATCAACCCGTTCTTGGTCAAAATTCCCCCGTGCTGCACCCGCATCGCTAACAATTAATACTGCCGCCCGTTCTCCAATTTCCTCCAACACTTCAGAAATATGCTTGGCATCAAGCATTGCAGGATGACGATATAAGTATTCATCTGGGTAGTCATGAAAATAGAATACATTAGTTGTTCTCAACCGCCCTCCCCGTTGTGCCGTTTCCACCAGCTGGCGCGATAAATCGTGAAACGGCACCATCGAGCCTTCTTGGTCAATTAGTAGTACCAAATCCGTGCGATTGGTACGTGGTGGCATCATCACAGGTTGCAGTAAAATACCCTCACGCCCAATTTTTGCCACCGTCGCCTCAACATCTAACTCTGTGGGTACTCCTTGGCGCACCGGACGACGCAGATAACGCCAGCATTGCTTCATTTGTCGCTTGGTAACAGGAAAATACTCTGTCAAAAGCATATAACGGGGGCGTTTCATCTCCCTATTCCCGCGACTACTCCGCACAGCTTGGACTGCTTGCACTGGTTCGGGGGTGATGCTGGGAGGTGCCTCTAAATCAGGTAAAGGTTCATCAAGTGAAGACTCCTCAGGAATTGATGTGTCATCTGAGGGAGCTTGTAAATTTTCCGGTGTCAGTAAATTGGAAGTATCATTTTTTGTGCTTTTCTCCTCTTTCCCTGACTCAGCTGGGGAATATCGCCACATCTGTTCAAACAACCGTCGAATTAGGCGATTTTCCTCCTCAGACTTTGCCCATAACATACAGCAAAGCTGCTCTAATTCCTGTCGATTACTGATACCAAAACCCGCCTGCACACTACGCAAAACCACCAGATATTCTTCAACCCCCAACGGTAAACCATGTCGCTGTCGTAGGGTGTTAAAAATTTCTAGTAGTGGTAGTTCTTCTAGTTCCATGATTTTTGCAAATACCGCAGATGGTCTTCCCATTTCTTCAACAAAACTTCTGGGAACGGGATTTCTCCCTCAAGCTGCTTTAACACCTCATCTTGAGGAAATTGACGTAACACCGCAAACCAATCAAGCAACTCACTGGTGCTAACTTTTTTACCAGCTTTACCTTTCTCCATTTTCTGCCGCAGTTCGCTAAAACGCTTCACCGCAGCTTCTACTAAATCGGAGGAAGATTTGGGGAAGTGGAACTTGACAATATTAGCTAATTGTGAATATGGAAACTGAATATAATAAAACAGACAACGCCGTAGGAAAGCATCAGGTAAATCCTTTTCATCGTTGCTGGTAACGAAGACGATGGGAGGGTAATTTGCTTTGACTTCTTCCCCCTTTTCTTCAATCGTAAACTGCTGCTCATCCAACTCTCGCAACAAATCATTGGGAAAGTCAATATCAGCTTTATCAATTTCATCAATTAATACTACAGTGCGTTTTTCATTTTTAAACGCACGTCCCAAAGGCCCCAATTTAATGTAATTATCTAAATTCTCAACTTTGGAATTGCTAGCTTTCCCCACACGAGAGAGTTGAGCATCATGCAAACGACCAACCGCATCGTAGGTGTAAAGCCCATCTTTTGCCCTGGTTGTAGACTTAATATACCAAGCTTCGTAAGGTAAGCCCAATTCGTAAGCTACTGCTTGCGCCAAGGTGGTTTTACCGCATCCAGGTTCACCTTTGAGCAATAAAGGGCGTTTTTCGAGGAAAATGGCGAGATTAACGGCTTTGATGAGTTCCTGTGATGGCAAGTAAGGAGAAAGCCCGTTTTTTTGGCAGTCTTGAGGTGAAATTGGCTTGCCACTATAATATTGTTTGCCATTGGTGGTGAGTACGCTTGCTAAATCAACCATTTCGCCAAGCCTCCTTCCCAACTATGACCACAGTGACAGCAAATTTCTTCATAAACAAATTCTGGAATACCGTTTTCCGACTTCTCTAACAATATTTTGGATGTTAACCCGATGGGTATTTGTATACTCTCCATCGCCGTCACCATATCAATCCAATCATCCAGCACATCTAGTGGAAATGGGCTGACGGGTGGTAAGTGCAAAGGTATTCGTGGGTACTCTGGTTCATCAAATTGCTTTGCCAGCAGGATGTTTGACTCACAAACGCTGCCGCTATTATCTACCAGAAACATTAATAAGTGTGTACTCCATTGAGTGGGAGGGCAATTTGCTTCCACTTGTGTCACCAGTGGTTCCCAGAACTCTTGCAACCACGCCCCTAGAACCTTTGGTGGCATATAATCCACAGTGTAAAAGATTAAAATTACATCTTGGGTGGAAAGGCGATCGCATATTTTGTAAATAATCTCTTTTGGTTCTACATCTTTCGGTAAACGGAACCAAGACGTTAGCTGTCGCCACAGATGAGGGATGCTTCTACCTGCACCGTTGTGACTCACGTCGATTTTAATTGGCGAGATATTTTTCCACTCTGGCTTCAACCGGAACAAGCGATTTACCAAAAGTTGCTGTCCGCAGTAAGGTTCACCATGAACCAAGAAAGCAGCAGTTCGGTGCAATTTCATGACTTTTCTAACTAACCGCGCTTGCTGTTTAAAGTCCATTTGCAACAACAAGTCAAATAGTAAATGCGGCGGTGTTTTAACGCCTGTAAACTCTGTAATAATTTTATCAATATCTATCTGGATATCTACGCCAACATCTTTACGGATTTCTGTTAGCAAAGCACAAAGTGCTGGTTTACCGGGAGCAATTTCGCTATAGATATCTAGCACCTTAACCATATCAGTTATAAAGATATCTTTTGAAGTATTCCAGGTAATACGTTTTGATATGGTCTCATTAATACCAAAAGCCTTGATTAAATAAGATTGGCAATCTTTCTCATCCCTGAGAGTTTGGGTGAGTAAAGGCAATATTTTTTGTATTAAATCGCTGCTAACTGCCATTTATGAACTATTTTCCAAATTTGAAAACGTAAAATATTTTATCTACACACAATCACAAAGCTATATTCAAAATATTTATTTTTGAGTCCTGGCAACTACTAACCAAAATTTTGGTATTATAACTGAAAGCAAGAGATTTTACTGTATTTCAATTGTTTAGAGTATTTTTCACTTCTCCCGTCCGAGAATTATAAATCTGGATTGTATTATCTTCGCCTCCACTGGCAATAATTTTTTCGTATGGAGTAAACACATATCCTATAAATTATGGTGTCTGTTCAGGTTGGCTTAAAGTTTCTTTTGGACGATTTTTTATATCATAAGAATATTGACAAATATCCAAACGTAAAATTGATTCTGTTCTTTGAATTTCCTACTTTTAGATTTTTCATGTTCTTGAAGTTCAAAATATGTTTCCAGTTCCTCTTTAATTCTTTCTATTAGATTATCTATTTTTATCTGAATATCTTCGCCAACATCTTTACGAATCACTTCCAACAATGCACAAAGTGCAGGTTTACCAGGAGAAATTTCTCCAAAGGCTACCAGTTTGTTAACCATTTGGGTAATAAAAACATTCGCAGACCCATCCCACTCCAAATTGCCTAGTACTGGTGAATTCGTTCCTAAAGCCAGTTCAAGATACGCCTGACGTTGTTGCTTATCTCGCATAAATGGTGTGAGGATAAGTAATAACTCTTGAATGATTTTCCCACTGACTTGTGCCATCTGCTAACTATATCGCTAAACGAGCATAAATTTCCGGTGCGTTGTTTTTCAGGTCATTTAACAGCGCGATCGCACTCGTACCTGCATTACGTAAATACCTTCGCTGCGTACTTGGTTCCGGAAGCATCCCACCGCTATGGTGAATACCAACCACTAGAAAATCATCATCGAAAACAGGCGATCCTGATGAACCTGGTTCTGTACTTGTAGTATATTGCAACACTTGATTGTCGGCGTAAGCAACAAAGTTATTCTGTATGGAGATTTTCTTCAAATGTCCGCCGGGATGCTGAATGATTGCTACACGTTCATCTCGTCGCATCAACTTACTTTTGAAGATTAAGGGTTTGCCGAAGTTGGGGACATCTTTCAGGGTTACTACTGTAAAATCTAGTTCTTCGTTAGTGTAAAAAGCACTATCCGGTAAAGCCCCAATAATCTGTGTTGGGCATTCTTTACCGTTGATATCCAGTTGGTAATTAAAGCTAAAATTACTTTTGTCTGCTACTTCCTGGCTTTTAATGACGTGATTGTTCGTCATGAGTAAATCAGGTGCAACCATAAACCCCGTACCTAAACCTTTGGGAGTGGCGATACGAACCACAGCTTTTGATGCTTCCAGAGCCAAGTTTAAAATGTAGATATCGCGTAAGGTATTTTCCCCAATAATCTTTTCTTTGATATCAGCAGTATTATCCATTCCCTTCCAGTTGCTAATTCCACGGCTAGGACTGGCGGGAACATCAAGCGGATAATTCTGAAATAGTTCTACTATAAAATCTTTATCCTCATCCCCAGTAAAGGGCTGAATATAGTTGAGGAAGACAGCAAGGGCTTCTTTATCGTAAGCAACTCGTCCAAATTGGCAGAAAAACCGCACCACCTCCACAGAAACGCCCATCGGCGATCCATCCAAATCTAACCGCGCCATGATAGTATCTGCTTGGGCTGCACCTTGCAATGCACCTGCAACTAAACGACGGCGATCGCGCACACTAGCAAACTCTGATAAATTTTGAACTATGCGGGTGAGGCGTTGAAAGTCAGGTTGTGATAACTGGACGGTCACAATTACTACTCTTATACAATAAGACGTTTACATTTTAGTTGAAAGCAAGATAAATTTGTGATTGTCAGCACTGGTGTAAGGCTTAGTTTTTATTGTTCTAAATGACGGTGTTTGGTTTTGTATTTATCAATTTCGGTAATGGGTAATAGTAAAGTGTCTTGTATTTCTTGCCTAACATCAGTACTCACAACATTAGAATTGTTGTAAGGATTCATGTGGGGGAGTTGACAACGGTTACATCGGTGGGGGAACATCACAAATATGACAAATTGCGTGCCCCAAGAATTAAACGAGATGAGTTGTACCAATTGTCAAAGGAACAGTTGGTCGAAATCATCAAAAAGCTTGAAAACGAAATCGCGTGGCTCAAAGAAAGTTTAAACCTCAGCCTGCTTGCTGTCGGCGCTCATACTAAATCACCAGTGGTATCCTTGACCTATCGTTTTTTGTCGTCTACATCAAAAATAGGGTGTCGAGATGCAAGATACATGGAATCCAGACTTATATGAAAGATTTCAAGAAGAAAGAAGTCGTCCATTCTACGATTTAGCAGACATGGTACGTGGGCAAGAAGGCTGGCGAATTCTGGATTTGGGATGTGGGACGGGAAACTTGACACAGTATCTGCACCAAAAGCTAGCAGCACGGGAAACCGTGGGGTTGGATGCTTCAGAAAATATGTTGTTGAAAGCGCGTCAGTTTGAAGGAGATGGGCTGCGGTTTGAGTTTGGACAGATTCAGGATGATCCCGTCCCAGGAAAGTTTGATTTGGTGTTTTCCAACGCGGCTTTGCACTGGGTAACGGGACACGAGGCGTTATTTGAAAAGTTGCGTGCAAAGCTGCAGCCTGGTGGACAGCTTGCTGTACAAGTCCCAGCGATGGACTCAGAACCAGTGCATATTGTGGCGGCAGAGACAGCACAGGAGTTTAGCAAGGAACTGGGGGGATATGTGCGGCGTTTAGAGGTTCTGACGCCAGAGGACTACGCAAGGTTACTTTATAAGTTGGGGTTTGTAGAGCAAGAGGTCAGGCTTCAAATTTACGGGCATGTGCTGCCGTCACGGGAAGCAGTCATAGAATGGTATCGCGGGACACTGCTCACAACATATCAGCAGCGGTTAGACACCGAGACTTACGAGCGATTTGTGGAAGTCTACACGGACAAGCTGATGAAGTACTTAGATGATGAGCATCCCTTCTTTTTTCCGTACAAGCGCATCTTAATGTGGGGACGCTTAGACAAATGAACTGCCCCAACCCGCTTTGCTGAGGTTGGGGTTTCCAAAGTCCCAACTTACAGGTCGTGCTTCTGACGCTTCGCTTGATAAACTTACCGAAGAAAGGCAGAGGGCAGAGGGCAGAGGGCAGAAGGAAAGAAGGTAAGCTTTGATACAAAAATAAGTCCTCTGTTCTCTGCCATAAGGTTTAAAGCCCCTGAATTTATTTATGGAGAAAAATAAACGCGTAGCAACTTTATTAAATCCCCCGAATTCATTCGTGGGGACGCCTTCTGCCTTCTGCCTTCGTACTTCTGCCTTCTTAACTGTTCGAGTCCTGACGGCTCTACTGGATAGAGGTTTGACCATCTGTGTCTGACGACGCTAGTTCCTAACGCCGTGGCTAAATGTTTGATTTAGCCCAGAAATATCTAAGGGGATATAGCCACTATTAGATGCTGATTCTGGTATCAGGATACTGCCGTTAACTGTATCGATTGGGTTGACTATTGCCGACCAGTCGCCTAGTTGCCTTTATGCTACGGGTAGTCTTCCTTTACGGCAAAGCGGGTACTTTACGTTTATCCCTCGCAAAACCTAATATACACTAAAACGCACCCCAAAACAAGAACATCCAAGCAGGCGCTATCCTTCCCCACCCCGCCTTCGGCGCTCGGGTGGGGAAGGATAGCGCAAGATGTTCAAAATTCAAAATTCAAAATAGAAAAGCAGTATTTGTGTAGCAGCTTTTCTGAATTCAAAATCTAAACATAATGACTACTACAGAAAATATCTCCAATCTATCCATTGGTATACTTCTGTTTCCAAATCTAACTTAGTTAAATTTCACAGGTCCTTACGAGGTCTTTGTTAACTTACCAAGCACAAGACCATATCTGCTAGCAGAGACTTTAGAACCTATCCGAAGTGAGAAAAAACATCAAAGAGTATGTGTTTTGTGGGATAATGTTCGACTGGTTTGCGCTCTCGTCATGATTCCAAGGAGCAAAGACGATGGAAACACGGTTTTTAGGCAAGTCTGGTCTCAAAGTTTCAGTTTTAAGCTTTGGCACAATGACTTTTGGCGGCAGTAACTTCTTTGAGCACATGGGGAAAACCCAAGTCGATGAAGCCCAACGTCTGATTGAGATTTGTCTTGAAGCAGGTGTTAATATTTTCGATACCGCAGACATTTACTCACAAGGACTCTCTGAGGAGATTCTCGGCAAAGCTCTTGGCAAGCGTCGCTCTGAAGCAATTATCGCGACGAAAGCGTACGGACGTATGGGGCAGGGACCGAACGATCTCGGTCTATCACGATATCATCTGATCCGCGCCTGTGAGGATAGTTTACGACGGCTTGGTACTGACTACATCGACCTGTATCAAGTTCATGGGTTTGATGCGCTCACTCCACTTGAAGAAACCCTGCGAGCTTTGGATGATCTCGTCCGCAGTGGAAAGGTTCGCTACATTGGCTGTTCCAACTACTCAGCTTGGCACTTAATGAAAGCACTGAGCGTGTCGGAGCGATTGGGATTAGAGCGCTATGTATCACAGCAGGTCTACTACTCCCTTGTAGCGCGAGAGTTGGAATATGAGCTTATTCCACTTGGTCTCGACCAAGGCGTTGGTATCCTTGTGTGGAGTCCGCTCGCCTTCGGTTTCCTCACCGGTAAGTACCGTCGCGGTCAACCAGAACCAGAGGGAACACGACGGGCGACGATTGGTGATATTGGAACGGTTAGTGACGTGGAGAAAGCATACGATATTGTAGAAGCTTTGGATGAAATAGCTCGTAATCGTGGAGTCACCGTTGCTCAGGTAGCGCTCAATTGGCTTTTGCGTCAGCCTGGTATTACATCGGTTATTATTGGAGCCCGTAATGAGCAGCAGCTCAAAGATAATCTCTCAGCAGCAAATTGGGAACTGACATCGGACGAATTGAAACAACTCCATGAAGTCAGTGCAGTACCACCGATTTATCCGTATTGGCATCAGCAGAAGTACGGTTCTGAGCGCATTCCACAATCTCTACAATAATCATTATGAAGCTGAAAGGATTGAATAAATGTTTTTGAATAGGCGATTGGCTTAATGCTGCTCGTCTATTCTGTATTCTTGCGCACTCAACAAAAATCAGTACCTCTCTCAAATGAAGGTGGTCTCTTGACGATCGCTCATCCAATCAAGAGTTTTCAAGATCACAAAACCAACAAGAGTACTGGCTGCTGCTGCTAACCATAAGTTATTTACAGTGAGTCCAGAGGTGATAGTGTGACTTGCAACTTTCTGATTATCTAAAGCCAAGCCACCAACAAAGGAACCAACAAAAAAGCCAACTCCCCAACATTGGGCGTTAATAGCAAGATAAATACCCCGCAGTGATTCAGGAGCTATCTCTGCAACAAAAGCAGTCGCAAAGGGGCTGTATGTAACGTGGGCGATCGCAATCACAGACAAAGCGAAAATTGCTAAAATTTGCTGACCATGCGTTGTCACTCCTGCACTCCAAACCAAAAGAAATCCTGCTCCCCAAAATACTATTGAAATCATGAGAGCACGCACGCGGCTTAGAGAATTCAGAGCGCGGACAGCAGGTAACTGACACAGAGCGACTAAGAAAATATACCAAGCAAATAAGCCACTAATCGTTGTTGGTGATAGCCCCTTAAGGGTTTTGCCTAGAACAAAATTAGCAAAATACAGTGGCATTGTGTTGTCTACCTGAGCGATGTAAGTGGTGAACAGAACGTTGACCGAAACGTATACCAGAAGTAGGCGATCGCTTAGCGCAGCATTCCAACCTTGAAGCACTGGTTGAGAATCGTGTTCATCAAAATGACGAGTTTCTCTCAGTCCAGCATACACAATCATAAAAAACACCATATAGGAGATGCCATCAATCACAAACAAAGCACGGTAAAGCTCTGTCGTGCTAATTAACACTCCTCCTAACAATACCCCTATTCCCAAGCCAGCACTATCTGCTAACCTTGTGACAGCAAATGCTTCGTTACGTTGCTCATTAGTTGTTAAATCTGCTATTGCAGCTTCAACTGTGGGCCAGTATAAACCAGTGCCCAAACCCATAAGTAAATGAGCAGCCAAAAACATTGGGAAGTTGTTAGATAATGCCAACACAAACGAAGCGAGGGCAGAAAACACAGTAGATAACAATAATGTCCGTCTGCGCCCCCAGTGTTTTGAGTCAGCAAGAGATCCTCCTAGAAATCGACCAAAGATTCCCACCAGCGAGCCAGTACCATGACCAATTCCTACTGCTGTTGCTGATAACCCGACCTGATTGACGAAAAAAATCGGAGCATAAAATAAAGTAAAACCGCTACCACTCTGAGATAAAAATCGAGCAACCGCAAGAATCCAAACCTGAGAATTGAGTTGCGGTAGCCAAGATAAAAGTATATGGTTAGAAGAAAATTTCATGTATTTTTGGTACAAAGATGGTACAAGTTTCTTTGTGATTCTAAATCAACTTTGTCCCGATATTTTCCCTAAACCTACAGCTACTTCAATCCCTGCAATTCATCAAAAATTTTGAATTTATAATTTTTGAATTTATAATTTTGAATTTTGAATTCCCTGAATGGGTGGTCTCAGCCTAGCCGCAACATCCCGAGCAGCCTTTTGTCCAGCACGAATAGCACCTTCAATGTAGTTAACCCAAATACTAGAGCGTTCCGTACCCGCCCAATGAATCCGACCTACTGGACTATTAAGAGCAGAACCGGCAGTAGTGAGTAAACCAGGTGGTAATGCAGAAATACATCCGCCTGTCCAAGGTTGGCTATTCCAGTCAAATTCCACCAACTCTAGTGGTTGTCGTGCTGCTTTACCAAAAGTTTCTTCCAGAAAATCAAGGTATTTTTCTTGACGTTCTAACTCTGGTAACATTGCGTAATCATCAGCTAATAATCCAACAATAACACCTTTGCTTCCATCTTCTGGCGAAATATCAATTACCTCAATTTTGGCATCAATACTGAGAAAGTGACCGCTGATGATTTGACCTTGCCACCAAGGTTTTTCATAAATAGCATGGAATTTAATCCAACTCATCGTCTCCCATTGTGCAATCAGTTGACGGTGAATTGGGGGAAGAGGGGGATGGAATTGGATACGAGCAACAGTCTTGGGCATCATCGCCACAATGACTTCCTGAGCATATACAACTCCACGTTCAGAAATGAGTTGAACAAGCGAACCATCGTAACCTGATATTTCCGTGACAGGCGCATTGACTAAAACCTTCTCGCCTAAGCGTTGGGCGATATTTAAGGAAATTTGTTGTGTTCCACCAACCAAGCCAAAATCCTCAGCAGTCTCTAGTAAATCATTGAATCCTGCTGTGTGGACAAAATGAAGCATCCATAAAAGCGAAACTTTGTTTGGATCGCCACTGAGAATTTGCCGCACGCACCCCTCGAACCAAGCCCGTGCTTCATCAGTCTTTGTGTTCTGCTCAATCCAAGCTCCCATTGTCATAGAATCTAACATGATTGCATCAGGAGCTTGCCAAGGGGCTTCGACTGGAACAGTACGGCACAAAGCCTCAAATGTCGTCATCGCCTCAGCGAAATCTTTTTGAGCAATGTCCGATTCAGATGATGGAGATGGTTCTAGCATGGTCCATTTCTGCCGAAAGCCATACAGCGTTTGTCCTTCAACCTTGCCCTTCTTAATAGAAATTCCCATTTCTTCTGCTAAAGCAAGCATTGCAGTTTGGGTAGGACCTGCCCAAGTACCACCTTGTTCAACATAACCCCCAGACACGAGTGGATGGTTAAGAGTTCGTCCGCCCACTCGTGCATTGGCTTCCAGCACAACTAAAGATTCGATTCCCAACTTATGCAATTCCCAGGCTGCACTTAGACCAGAAATGCCTGCACCCACAATTGCAACTTCTACATGAAAACTCATGTTGATGACCTTTTTTAAGAAATTATGATATTTACCGTTGCTGCTAGGGAAATTGGATAGTTTACTATAGGCAGTAGTCTAAAAGCTCAAAAGTATAAATTTTATACTACACAATTGGGTGTCGCTTAGGCAAAACTATGCCAATTAACCTTATTGCTGCATAAGTCAATCTTGGTTTGATCTATATAGATTCAGTCCAAAAGTTCACTTGACTGCTGTTGTTATATGCACATTTTGTGCATTTTATCAATTTCTACGTCCTATTTGCCTAGGCGATCGCCAATCATAAGTCGTTTAGAAATAATCAGCAACGAATCAATGGTAAAAATCTACAAAATTCATCCATCTATTGGGATTGCCAGAGTGGGCAACAGCCCTACTCAGTTTTTTATCGGACCAGAAATACCAGGTGTACCACCAATGGAGATTGTCAATGGACAAGAACGACCTCTTCAGAAGTATAAAGATAAACATGGTCTCATAAAACGACAAGCTGCTCGTTTTAGAGTTTTTGAATATGAGCAGAATGAAGAGGGTGTTATAAGCTCAGGACGTGAAATAACTGCTGACGAAGCGACTATTGAATGGCAAGTTCATCTTGTGAATCGTAAAGCAGCAAGTGACAATCTTAATCAAGGGGTGCCCAGAGACCAACTGATTATCGATCCTGGAGTGAGAAGCATTTGTGGACAACAACAGAGTGTTAAATTCGACACAGGCAAATTTTTGGGAGTCAACGTCTATCTAGGAGAACTACAGACGGATGCATCAGGACGACTGGTTGTTCTTGGCGGTAGAGGCGAATCGGCTTCTCCAAATGGCAAAGAAATAACTGGTTTATTCAGCGATGGTTGGTATGACGATGTTTCCGATGGTCCTGTTACAGCAAAGATTACCTTTCCCGGACAACCCCCACGGGAAGTAGACAATTCTGCTTGGGTCATTGTGGGACCAACAGACTTTGCACCCGACATTCAGGGTATTGTCACCCTTTATGACGTTGTGAATCAAGCAGCTTTTACCAGTGGATGGTATTTTCCACCCACTCCACCGTCCTTTAAGTCTGATATTTTTCCTATCCTGAATCGTGCTGTTTCATTACGGTGGGTTAATCATTGGGAGACTTGGAATGCGCTGCCGACAGACTGGAAAAAACTCTCCGATTTGCAAGACCCAACTGCACCAGAAATGCGCGAGAAAATCTTTGAATTTATAACATTTCCACCGCTCAATGGTGTACAGCTGACAGAGGTTCAAAAATTAATACTTCAGCACTGGAAAGAAGGGAACTTTATAGATGATTGGACACCTGACTCCTCTAATGTGACTTTAACACCTGAAAATTTAGACCGAGCAGCACTAGAAGCCTGTATTGGGAGTAGTTTTGCCCCAGGCATCGAAGCCGGATTTCTCATAACATCTCCTCAGATATACTCCGGGTATCTTCGGTTATCTCACCAAATCCTTCTTCCTGGCTCGTTAACTCAAGGAATGTCTCTTCCTTGGCAAGCAGACTTCTCAGCGTGTGGTGAGAATTGGTGGCCGTCACAGCGTCCTAACACAGTTCAACTCACGCCGGATTATGGTCCACCCAAAGAACTTTGGGATGCTGGAGTTGCTGATGGAAACAGTATGGTACAAAATTTTAGCAAGCTTGGGTTTGTCGTACCAAAACAAAATTCAGTGGGTGAAGTTGTCTTTGTAGAAGAGGAGCGCGACCCAAATTTCCCTCGTTCTGCTGAAACTCCTAAATCAAAAGCCCCAAAGTACTAAGTCGTTAAACAGAAATGCCATGTAGTCAACGAGTTAATGTATTAATTATCGGTGGAGGTCCCGCAGGTACTGCTGCTGCGATCGCACTAGCAAAGACTGGACAGACTGTGGCAGTTCTAGAGCGCTCACGCTACGAGACAACACGAGTCGGAGAAACCTTAGCACCAGCAGCCCGTGTATTGCTCTCGGAACTGGGAGTGTGGGAGCGTTTTCACATAGATGGTCATCTCCCCTCTCCTGGTATTATTTCCGCTTGGGGTAGTGAAGAACTCTACGAAAACGACTTCATTTTCAATCCTTATGGATGTGGGTGGCATCTTGACCGCCGTCGTTTCGATGCAATGCTTGCTTTAGCGGCAAAAGAGGTAGGAGCAAGTGTTTACCTATCTACACGAGTTGTCACTTGTACTCAGCAACCATCTGGTTGTTGGTGGATTGAGGCTTTGTGTGATGGTCTGCCAATAAGTTTCCAAGCAGACTTTTTGGTGGAAGCAACTGGGCGAACCAGTTCACTTGCGGGTAAGCCTGCAACAAAAAGAATGATTTATGACAAACTCGTGGGAGTCATAAAGTTTTTAACAATTAACTCTCCCATCCTTGCGTGTGACTGTCGCACCTTAGTGGAAGCCAGCAAGGAAGGTTGGTGGTATTCTGCCGTTTTGCCCAACAACAATATTGTTGTTGCCTATATGACAGATACCGATTTACTTCCTAGAAAGAGTATTCCTTTGGCTGATTTTTGGCAGGAATGCCTCCGCAAGGTTCCGCACACGCAAGCACGTGTTGAATCTTGCCTTTGGAACTCCAGTTTTCATACTGTTGCAGCTTTTAGCTATTGCAGGAATTGTGTTGCCGCTCATCAGTGGCTTGCAATTGGCGATGCTGCATCTGCTTTTGATCCACTCTCATCTCAAGGAATTTATAAGGCGCTGCAATCTGGTATTGCTGCTGCAAGAGTTATCAAGGCAAGCCAAAGCAATTGTCAAGCGTCGCTGAACGAATATGCTGCTGATGTGGAAAAGAGTTTTGCAGAATATCTGCAAATGTGGGCAGCATATTATAACAGAGAAAGACGTTGGTCCGATTCTGTCTTCTGGCAGCGACGCCAAACCTTACCTGCAAAATGAACAAGCAACCTGCAAGCAGAAACGCTCTATTCGCAAGTCGCCACACCTAAACCAGTATTCCAGCTATCAAAAAATTCACCAATTCTTCAGCAAATGCATCATCTAAGTAAGTAGGCGAGAAAAAATCAAACTATGTAAAGAAAAGTAAAGGTTGGAAACTCGCAAAGTAGTAAGCGCTGTCTTGCCTGCGGCACGCAAGAGCGGCGAACGCGCTTAGCGCTTACTACATACCGTTCGGAGTTCGGCGAGGCTCACTCGAGCCGCTGAGCTCACGGCGAAGCCTTTAATTATTTACACCGACCTACTTACATATCAATTTACATTGAAGTTGGCTTATGCAGTTGGGGGCCGATTGCGCGTTTGCGTAGCGTGTCCCTTCGGGACTCAGCGCACTGCCAAAGCCAATCGCAAATTTTTTTGGATTGCTCTCGGCTGAACTTTAAGGACTGCCACAATAACTTGATACAGGCATCTTAAACGCGGTTCTTGAATTTAGCAAAATCATCGGTCGTCAGGAGAAAAGTCGCTTTCCCAAAGCTTTGACGGCGGATGGAAGGGAAATTGAAGTGCAACGCACGCCACCACGTTCTTCACAACTACAAGAGTTTTATTACAGCTCCAACTTGGCTAGTGGAGAATGCGGCATTCGCAATGAGCGCTCGCAATGTGCTTTACTTATGAATTTTGACACCACTGATTTTCCCTACGTCTGGGTATTTCAAAGCTATGGTGGATGGCACAATCATTACGTGCTTGTACTTGAGCCTAGCACGAACATTCCTTACGATTTGGAGATTGCTTGTCGCAACGGCACTTCTGCTGTTCTGAAACCACAACAGGTGCAACGCCGTACTTTGACCGTCCGCTTGCAGCGCTTCTAAAATTCAGTACTTTTTAATGTGAGCGCTTTTTAGGGGCTAAATTTGATGACCAATTTAGAAATTATTAACAAGCTAAAGGCAGCATCAGATGGCTTGCTCTTTATGAGCGGATCGGAATACCCGTTGGAAGTTTTTTTTATGGAAAACGAGTGCACCTCTCTCACCCGAAAAAGTTTTACAACAAACAGAACACTCCCCAGACACGCCTATAAAAGTTGTGGAGGTTGAGAACTTTTTCCGAGTGGCTAAAACTGAAGAAGATTGGCATGGAGAAGAAGAGAAGATTACCGTCAAACGATATCAAGCAGGCGATTTTGTAGTTGTGAGCAAGTTTCGAGTTGACCAATACCAGTAACTACTTTTAGCTTGAACGGCTAGAAGCCCCACACTGTACCTGTATTCAGGTCAGTGTTGGGATGAATAGTCGGACAAAAACGAGGCACATCCCCGACCAATGATAACCATCGGCTATCGAGGGAGTGGGGTGTCCTCGTTTTTGCCAATCTCTGGAGTTGGCAACGAGTCAATGAAGTCTTCAAGTATTTGAGTCATTGTCTTATCTTTCCAAACGGAGTATAAACGCAACTTATTTAATCTGCGTCAAGTGCGAGACTCACCATGATCGTGATGGTAATGCAGCATTAAACATCAGGAAAGAAGGATTAAGGATATTGCAAAACAATGGCGGAGGGAACCCCGTTATTGCTGATGGAGGCTGTGTAAGACCACCTGCTCGTAAGGGCAAGGGGCAGCGATCTATGAAATCAGAAGCCCACACCGTACCCGTAAGGATCGGTGTTGGGTAGTTCACTTCTAAAACATTGTCAACTTGCACACCATAACGAGGAGTCGTACCGCCAATACCTCCTACCGATAAAGTACCACCGATAGAAAGTTCTATGTAATCCGTAAGAACAGGTGGTGTTAATCCTTGCTGGAGTGTCTGTTGTAATAGCTGACTCCATAGAACTCCCGCATCCACAACAGCTCGGTCTGTACCAACAAAATGAATCTTGTTAAGCGTACTCATGTCAATGACAATACCAGCTTCTACTTGTGGCTGACCATAAGTAGAGTGGCCCTGACGACGTGCTGCAACTTTGATTTGATGAGTACGAGCAAATTGAACAATTTCAACAATATCTTCAATTGACTCTGGTTGAAGTACTGCTGTTGGTTGACGATGCACGATATTGCCGAAGTCAAGACTGGCACTAGCAAGTGTTTCATTATCAGTGTAAAGCTTGCCATCTAAAGGAGGTAAGCTTTCAAAGATAGATGTGGCACTGGCAGATGTTACCCAGGAACGCTTGGAAACATCAAACCCAATCACGATAGCACTGGCAACCAAACCTTGTAAAACTTGGCGGCGCGAAGTATTTTGATTCATGATTTTCTAGCAGAGCCATGAATTTTTCAAATATACAATCATTGGCTTGTTAGTACGGTTAAATACTATTACAGCTAGCTAATAGCTGTATCAACAAGTTAACAAGCAGTTTTTGTACTAGGGGTAGGTTGCGCGATCGCTCAGTGCCATTCTTGACATACTGAGCAGTCGCTCATATAATATGAGCATACGTTCATTGCTAACCTGTCGCTGCAATTTGGAGGAAGTTATGAACGATCTGCAAGTCAGTCTTATAGACGCAGCAATTCAAACAGACGTAATCATTATCGGGGCAGGTCCGACGGGGCTTTCGCTGGGTTGCCAATTAGTCAGATATGGCATTGATTTTGTCATTGTTGAGAAGAATGAAGGCGTAACGCCGTATTCCAAAGCACTCGGCGTTCACGCTCGCACGTTGGAGATTTACGAGCAACTGGGGTTGGCGCAACAAGCAGTTGAACAAGGCGCGATCGCCCGAAAAGCGCGTTTGCTCAAAGGCGGCAAAGTGCGTGCCGAACTCGAATTGTCAAACCTTGGAGCAGGCTTAACGACCTATCCCTATGTGCTTTTCTTTGAACAAAGCAAGAATGAGCAACTTCTGTATGACTATCTCAAACGGAACGGCAAGACCGTTCGCTGGCAAACCGAACTTGCAAGTTTTTCGCAAACCGAGGAGAAAGTAACGGCGTATGTGAACACTGCTGACGGCGCATCTCAACTGATTGAGGCTAAATTTCTGGTCGGTTGCGACGGTCCGAAAAGTCCAGTTAGACACGGGCTGGGACTTGAATTTGCAGGCAGCACCTTCGAGCGTATGTTTTATGTCGCCGATGCGCGGATTGATTGGGATTTACCCCACGATGCATTGCATGTTTGTCTCTTGAAGGATTCGCTGCTTGTGTTCTTTCCACTCAAAGGCGAACACCGTTACCGGATTGTCGGCACGTTTCCCGAAGAATTTTCCAAGGACGAAGGCGAAGTTTTGTATGCAGAAATCGAACAGCGCATTCAGGAAGAAGTAGAACTTAAACTTGACGTTCACGATGTCGAGTGGTTCTCGACTTACAAAGTCCATTCACGCCACGTCAGTCAATTCTGGGCTGGAAGATGCTTTCTTGCAGGCGATGCTGCGCATATTCACTCACCCGTCGGAGCGCAAGGAATGAACACTGGGATTCAAGACGGCTATAATCTCGCCTGGAAACTGGCGTTGGTGTTGAAAGGCAAAGCAGATAAAACAATTCTGGAAACGTATAACCAAGAACGCCTGGAAAACGCGAAGCATCTTTTACAAACGACTGATCGGATGTTTCAGGTCGCCGCAGGCTCGGACTGGCTGCTCGCTTTCCTTCGCACGCATATTTTACCGCTGATTGCACCCTATATTCTCAGGCTTGATCCAGTTAAAAAATTCCTGTTTCCGCTGCTTTTGCAAATCGGCATCAACTATCGGCGCAGTTGGCTCAGTCAACACGCAGGCGATGAGCATTTCAAAGTGAAAGCCGGTGACCGAATGCCCTACTTTCTTGTGGAGGGTCAGAGTATCTATGACAAACTGCGCCAACCAAAATTTCATTGGCTTGTTTTTTCGGACACACAAGATGATTTTCAAGCGTTGAAAACAGAACTTGAAAACCAAGATACCGAATTTGTTGATTTCAACGTCATCCCGCTTTACCCACAGGTGGCAGAAGTCTTCGACATGAACAATTCTTTTAACGTGCTTCTAAGACCGGACAACTACATTGCGTTCATTTCTACAGAAGCTTCGCTGAACCGGGTAAAAATTTATCTCAATGAACTTACCAAATCGTCTGGCTTGTTGCCAGCGAGCATTTTTACCAAAACTAAGCGGGAGCGTAAAAGCCCCTGAGAAGCAGGCACGTAGTACCGTCCTTGGTGCTTCAGACAGGGGATGAAACGCGACGGGCGCAGGTTTTAACCTGCCGTCACATTCCTCAATAATCTTTCTAAATATTCACTGACACTGACGTTTTCTTCTTTCGCTTTAATAACAGCGATGGACCATGCTGTATCGGTTAACATAACGCCTCGTTGCTTTTTAGTTTCTTCATATAGAACGTTGTGTTCTGCAACGTGACCATGCTGCCGCAATCAACATACTTCGTAAAGCCAAAGAAAAAATTCCTACCTCAGGGCATGGGGAAAGCAAAACTTCTAAACGGAAGTCAAGAAACGCGCTTAGGAGTCGCAACCTCTGCTCTTTCTGAGGCAACCAAGACTTACGCAAGTGGCGACAATGAGCCTAGAATCCCCGTGGCTTTAGCCCGGGGAGTGTCAAAAGACCGGAATAACAACGGCGAGCTAGCCCCTAAATTCTATTTATGGGGGCTAGCC